>JACQXL010000008.1 GCA_016208805.1 Planctomycetota bacterium
GACGGGATAACCCGCCGTAAGCCTCTCGGTCATCCCGAAAGCGTTCGGGATGCCCTACGAGGCTAACGGACATTATTCACGCTAAACGCGTGAATGATTCGGGTTATAGAATTTTGCTTATTTTCTTGACAGGTTCTTTCAATAACATAGAATAACCGGTTCCCGTTGGGCAGAAATTTTGCTCCTATAAATGGGACGCGAATGAACGCAGATTGTAAGGATTTATCTGCGTGTATCAGCGAAAATCCGCGTCCTATAGCGGATGAAAATTTATGGCAGTCAAGAAAGAAGTCAAGGCCAAGATAAAACTGCAGATAGCGGGCGGCCAGGCCACTCCGGCGCCGCCGGTCGGACCGGCCCTGGGCCAGCACGGCGTCAATATCGGAGAGTTCGTCTCCCGGTTCAACGCCCAGACCAAGAACGCACAGGGGATGATTACGCCGGTAGTGATTACGATTTATAAGGACCGGACTTTTGATTTCATAATGAAGACCCCGCCGGCCTCGGTGCTGCTGAAACGGGCGGCCGGTATCGCCCAGGGCTCGGGCGAGCCCCATAAGGTCAAGGTCGGCAAGGTCACCAAAGAACAGGTTAAAGAGATTGCCAAGGCCAAGATTAAGGACCTCAACACCGCCGTTATGGATAAGGCGATGAAGATTATAGAAGGAACCGCCCGGAATATGGGCATTACCGTTGAATAGGACGCAGATGAACGCAGATTTTAAGGATTATTAACTGCGTCTATCCGCGAAAATCAGCGTACCATTAATATGAAGACGATGACCAAACGGGCCAAGGTGATAAGCAAGGCGTTGTATCCGAACGTCAAGCCGGACGACAAGGCGGCGGTCAAGGCCGCCCAGGAAAAGGTTTACGAGACGCCGGAGGCCATCGGGCTGTTAAAGAAGATGCCGCCGACCAAGTTTGACCAGACCGTGGAGTTATCCATCCGGCTGGGCATAGACCCCAAGAAGAGCGAGCAGAATATCCGCGGCGCGATTTCGCTGCCGCACGGCATCGGCAAGAGCCGCAAGGTAATCGTGTTTGCGGCCGGCGACGAGGCCAAGCAGGCCAAGGAGGCCGGCGCGGACGAGGTCGGCGCCGAGGAACTGGTCAAGAAAGTTGAGGCCGGCTGGACCGATTTTGACGTGGCCATTGCGGTGCCGGCAATGATGAAACTGGTCGGTAAACTGGGCAAGGTGCTCGGCCCTCAGGGCAAGATGCCGTCGCCCAAGACCGGCACGGTTACGGCCGAAGTGGCCGTCGTAACCAAGGAATACAAGGCCGGCAAGGTGGAATACCAGGCCGACCCCAACGGCAATATCCACGCGCCGGTGGGCAAACTCTCGTTTACGCCGGAAGCGCTGGAAGCCAATATCAACGCCTTTGTGGACCACCTCCGGGCGCACCGGCCGGCTTCGGTCAAGGGCGAGTTTATTAAACGGATTACCCTGACCTCAACAATGGGGCCGGGATTGAAGATAACGGTCAAGGAGAAAAAGGCGAAATAATAGTAAACGGATTAAACAGATTAATCTGATAATACTCCGGCTGTTTGAACAAAGTGAATTACAGCCGGGTATAGTCAGCAGTAATTCGCTCTGCTCAAACTGCTGCACTATAAATCCGTTTCATCCGCTAAATCAGTTTACTAAATTAGATATGTCAAAGGCAGTTAAAGAGAAGATAGCCAAGGAATTCAGCAAGCGCTGGGGCGGGGCGGGCGATTGCGTGCTGATAAGTTATAAAGGGCTCAAAGCCGGACAGATGACCCAACTGCGGTCATACCTACGCGAGGCCGATATCAAGGTCAACGTCGTCCGGAACGCACTGGCCCGCATCACCTTTGATGCGTTGCCCAAAATCGGGCCGGCCAAGAAGTTCATAGACGGCCCGACCGCCATCGTATATTCGGGCGGGAAACAGGATGCGGTTCTGCTGACCAAGCGGCTGCTGGCCTGGAAGGACCCGGATATGCCCAAACTGGCGCTGGAGATACGCGGCGGATGCGTGGAAGGCCGGGTGGTCACCGCGGCTGAGGTCAAGGCGCTCTCCCAGATGCCGTCGCGCCAGGAACTGCTGGCCCGACTGGCCGGATGCCTTAATGCGCCCGCAAGCCGGTTGGCCTATGCGATGACCGAACTGATGTCCAAACTCGGCCGGGCCATCAACCAATACAAACCTAAAGAGACTGCGACCAAGGAAGCCTCGGCCTCCGTAGTCCCGACGGACATCGGGACAAAGGAAACCAAACCCGAACCCGCCGCACCAACTGATGCCCCTAAAGAACCGGCCAAATAAATCCTCAATCAGGAATATCACAAGTAATATTTGACAGTTGACGCCGCCCGTGTTTATCTGTCTCTATTAATGATGTTTGGAATAGAAAGGAAGAGGAGTTTATGAACAGAAAGTTAGCAACAGTGGTTATGGCGGGCGTTTTGATGGTAACGGGTCTCCTGATTAAGGCAGAGCCGCCCGTTGATGTAGCGGACTTGTCCGCCGAAGCCCGGCGGGCGAAGGTGGATGACCTGATGAAGAAAGGCGTGGACCAGATAGTCGGCAAGGATTACCAGAATGCGGTAAAGACTTTCCACGAGGTCATCGGACTGCTCAAAGAGGAAAACCAAACAAAGGCCACGGCCTATTATAACCTGGCCTGTTCGTATGCGCTACTAAAGGAGACCAAGCCGGCGCTGGAATACCTGGGAAAGGCCATAAAGACCGGCTATGACGACCGCAAATTTATTGAAGCCGACCCGGACCTGATTTCGCTGAGGGGGTTACCGGAATACAAGGCGTTGCTTGACAAGATTGCGCCCATCGCGGCGGTGGAATCAACGCCTGATGACGATGAGGCCCATAAAGAGGCCGTGGCCGAGATAGAAAAAGTGCGCGGGCTGAAGTTCACGGCCAATCCCCAATACAAGATAATGGCGGCCGACCAGTTAAGGCGGCTGCTCCGGCGCGATGTGGAACATATCCAGGGCGTGTATGTCTATGCCGATAAGACGCTCTATATCAAACAGGGCATTGAGCCGGTCCGGTTCAAGGGCACCCGTATCCACGAGACCTTCCACGCATTGCAGGACCAGTTGTTCAATCTGGAGAAGTTGAATAAAATGGTCAATACCACGGACGGTAGTTATGCGCTGGAAGCCCTGATTGAAGGCGATGCAACCCTGACCTTTATAGAATGTATGCCGGGCACGATGGCCTCGCGGATGCTGGAGTCGGCCACGCCCTGGCGGATGATGGGCGGCGAGGCGGTCTATGACGCATCAGCCCAGGGCGAGGCGGCTAAACGGGCCGGCGCGTTCGGATATTCCATCGCGGCCAGATTCGTCAAGGCCATTAAGGAAGCCGAAGATTGGGACGGCGTTAATGCATTATACACCAGCCTGCCTGCTTCCACCGAACAGGTGCTCCATCCGGATAAATATCTGGCCGGTGAACAGCCGGTAAAGGTGACCATCCCTGATTTGACCGGCGTGCTGGGCGCGGGCTGGAAGGCAGGCGAACCGGATACGCAGGGCGAATTTGTGATGACACTGCAACTGCTGACCAACCCCAAATCAGGACCGCTGGCTGATGAAGCCGCGGCCGGCTGGGGCGGCGATACCGTGATAGAATATCGGAATATAACAACGACTCAATCATTTTATATCCATAAAAGCGTCTGGGATACGGCTGAGGATGCGGACCAATACCACAAGGCGCTCAAGGCCCTGCCGGCGGAAAAGGACGCCCACAGGGTGACGCTTCTCAAGGACAGCACAGTTGTGGAAATAAGAATATATAAAGTCGGCGACGACGTGGTGGACAAGGTGCTCAAAATTATAGACGGTAACCACGAAGGCACGAAATAACCAAGACACGAAAGGTTTCGTGATTTAGTCCTTTCGCGTTTTCGTGGTATCGGGGCAAGGAATGAAGATTCTGAATGTCATCGGGGCGCGGCCTAATTTCATCAAGATTGCGCCGCTGTTAAAGGCGGCCAAATCGTTCCCTTCCCTGGAGATGGTTCTGGTGCATACCGGCCAGCATTACGATTACAATATGTCCCGGATATTCTTCAAGGATTTGAGCATCCCGGAGCCGGATATACATCTTAAAGTCGGCAGTGCCGGCCTGGGCCACGGCGAACAGACCGGCCTGATAATGGAACGGCTGGAAGAGGTCAGCCGGCAAATCAAGCCGGAGATGATGGTGGTGGTGGGCGATGTCAATTCCACGCTGGGCGGCGCGCTGGTGGCCGCCAAACTCCAGATACCGCTGGCCCATATTGAGGCCGGACTGCGCAGTTACGACCGCCGGATGCCGGAGGAAATCAACCGGGTGGTGACCGATGTCCTTTCGGATTATCTCTTTACGCCTTACCAATACGCCCGCCAGAACCTGCTCAAGGAAGGCATCGCCTCAAAGAAGATATTCGTGGTCGGCAACATAATGGCGGATGCCCTGAAGCAATATTTCCGGCCGACCGATGCGCTGCACCGGCTCGGACTTAGGCCGGCTTGTTATGCAATGGTGACCTTGCATCGGCCGGTCAATGTGGATGATAAAAATACACTTAAAGGCATTATGCAGGCGTTGAAAGAAATAGCCAGTAATCTCACCGTAGTTTTCCCGGTGCATCCGCGCACGCACCAGCGGTTGGAGACCTTCCGGCTGATGGCTAAGGCCGATAGCGGCAACCTGGTGCTGATTGGACCGCTGGGCTATCTGGATAATCTCAACCTGATTAAGAACGCCCGGATGGTGCTGACCGATTCGGGCGGCGTCCAGCAGGAGGCAATGGTCTTGGGCACGCCCTGCCTGACCCTGCGCGAGACGACCGAGTGGGTTGACACTGTAAAATCGGGAATGAACAAACTGGTCGGCAATAAACCGGCAGATATCATCAGGGCGGCGAAGGTATTGCTCGGGAACCAAAAGATAAACGAGCCACGATTAACCGGCGCCCCCGACGCGGTGGCGCGACGAATACTGAAAGTGCTCGTTGAAAAACGATATAAGGAAACCAGGAGCCCAAGATAATCCATACTCCGGCTGTTTGAGTCCCGCCTCTGGCGGGATAAACTGCTGCACTATCAAGTTGTCAACCTGATTAGCAATGTCTGCATCGCCATTTCTTCCGGCATCTGTCCGGTTTTTACAGCCAGGTCTGTTTCCAGCAGGAGTTGATAACGTTTCTTAAGGATAGGGATGTTGGATTTCTGTCCGAAATACCAGCGAAGATAACCGAGGATGCGCGGGATAGGTTCGCCGTTAAGAGAGAGGCGGTTAAACACAGTCAGCGCCCGGGCGGGTTGTTTATTGATAATCGCCTCGCCCAGTTCTTTTACTTCGTATTCGGCTTCGGGGGCAAGGAGGTTTCCAATTGCGCTATCGGTTATCTCAGTTATCCGGCCGGTAAAGAGCGCCAGTTTCGCCAGCGCTTCGTCTATTTTGGCCAGGTCGTTGCCGGTATTTTCTATCAGCAGTTTGATTGCCGCGGCAGAGGCGGATTTGTTGTGGCGCTTTAATTCTCCGGAAACCCAGCGAACCAGTTCGTATTCCGGAATCGGGAGGCATTCTATCATCCAGCCCTTCTGGACGAGAATGGCCGGGCATTTATAAGCAAGTATCACCAGCGCCGAGAACGGCGTATCTGATGCGAGATATTGCTCCAGTTCCGGCTGATGCGGCGCGATGAAATCAGGGTTATCGCCCAAATCCAGGACAATGATTTGGCTTACTCCTTTTCCCTGCCCCAAGAACGGCACGGCATAGAGTTCGTTCCAGAATATACTTGGCTTGAAATCCTGTCTGGAGAATCTTTTTATAGTTGATTGAGGCGCGATGGAGTCTTTGAGCAACAACAACCCTTTTTCCTTGAGGAATGTCTCGGTACCGGTAAAGATAAAAAGGTGGGGCAAGTCCTCAGACAGTCCCGTCACACCATGTCGGTATGACGTGGCACTTATGCGGGGAAATTTGCCGGCGCCATCGGCTATCCTCTTCAAGAAATCCCTAAACAGCATAATATTTATCCGTGTCCATCTGACGCTTCGCTGTTAATCTGTGGTTTCTGTCGGGTAAAAAGCAGCGGAAACACGATATCGCTGAAACAGCAGGGTATCAACACCGCGCCGATTGCCATCAAGAATATCCAGCCCAGATAATTAAACCAGTCCGCTAATCCGAAGGCCACCAGATACAAAACAGATGCCATCGTGCTGACGAACACGTGGGCCGAGTGCGAAAAGAGGTGTGTGCCGATGAACTGGCCGGACCACATCCCGATGCCGACTCCGGCGACCACAAACGGCGCCACAAACCAGAAGTGGTCTATAAAACAGATGTGCAATTCCATCTGCTGGCCCAGGACCAAGCCGCAGCCGTAAGGGACAAAAATATCGCTCAACCCGCAGGGGATAATGGTGCCGATAATTCCTACAATAATCGCAGTGACAAACCGTCCCTGGTTATAGCGCCAGAACATTGCGGTCGTGGCCGTGGCGCTCAACAGCAGATGCGCCGGGTGGAACAGGTGAAATCCCAGCACCAGTTTATCAAGCGCATTAACGCTGGTGATGACGCCCAGAAGAATCAGGCTGATTATTGCCATCGTTGAGGAGTACGGCAGGTGGGCCGATAACTCTTTAAGTATCCGCCCCATTTTACTCTTGCCTTCGTAATCAACGTGGTGGTGTGAACAGAACGGGTCTTGGCAATCTACCATTTTATCTTTGTGCTCTTTGTCCCTACGGGAGGCTGCGCACTGTCTTTGTGGTGACTCACAGCGACTTCTCCGCCATTTCAAGGGCGCGCACTACACTGACGCCCATCTTGATATCCGTTCTGGGTGTTTTGCCGGTCTTGATGCAATCCGCGAAATGGGCGATCTCCGCGCCCAGCGGCTCGTAGCCGTCTATCTTGGGCGAGACGATATTGCCGGTCCGGTATGACAACTGGTATTCGCCGAACGATTCCGGGTCCTTGAAATCAACCCCGTGGTCAAATATCTTTATCTTCTCCACCGTCTCGGTGTCGTTATAGACCAGCATCTTCTTGGAGCCGACGATTATCGTCTCGCGCAGTTTGGTCGGCGCCAGCCAGGAGAGTTCCACGTTACCGATTAGACCGGAAGGGAATTTCAGGTTGATGAATGCCACATCGGGCAGACCCGGCTTGACGCAATCGCGCCCCAGGGCGCGCACCACCGCCGGCTCTTCGGCCAGCAGATAGAAAAGGATGGAAAAATCATGCGGCGCCAGGTCCCAGATGACGCTGACGTCCTTCTGGTGGATTCCCAGGTTCACCCGGCGCGATGATACGAAAAATATCTTGCCCAGTTCGCCGGAGGAGAGAATCTCTTTCATCTTGAGGACCGGCGGCGAGTATAAGAATGTATGGCCGACCATCACGGTCTGTTTGGGATATTTCTGGGTAAGCGCCTGCAGTTCTTCCGCTTCTTTAACCGATGCGGCCAGAGGTTTCTCCACCATAATGTGCTTGCCGGCCCTGAGGGCTTCGGAAGCCAGGCTGAAATGGGTTGAGACCGGAGTGGCGATAATGACGGCCTCCACATCCGGATGCCTGAGCACGGCCTGGGCATCGGTGGAGATATTGATGGCCGGATAGCGCCGCTTGGCGCGCTCCAGTTTCTTCTTGTCCAGGTCGCAGCAGAAAGACACCTCGGCCAGGCCGTTATCCATTATATTGCGCAGGATATTCGGACCCCAGTAGCCGTAACCGATTAAAGCGACCTTGAGCATAGATATTTCAACAGGTGGCAGTAATCTTCACAGACTGCCACCTACGGAACAAACGCTATCTGGATATCCAGTCCAAGGCATTTACGCATTCCGCCGGGCTGACGCTGGTCAGGAATTTGCACAATGATAAAGTTTAGATGCGAAGCGCCGGACGGCGTAAACTGGATAATCCCTTCCCGAAGATACTCGTTGACCAGTTGGTTTAACTTTTCATTGGCCTCATTGATGGTCTGCGCGTCATAGACCTGGGTGATTATCTCACTGCCCCAATGGACAATCCGGCTGTCTAATATACGCCTGAACTTATTAAGTTTCTCAGGGGTGGTGATGACCACTGGTTCACCTTCAAGAGGGGTATTGCGCGCCTTCAGATAATCAACCAATTTCCGGTCGCCGGCCAAGGCCATTACCGCCATCTGAGCAAGACCCAGGATATGACCGGCCTTATAGCCCTTGAGCGGCCCGATAAATCTCAACCACTGCCGGCCGTATTTCTTTTGCCCGTATTCCAGTTTCTCTTCAAGTTTCCCGCTTTCATAAAC
>JACQXL010000003.1 GCA_016208805.1 Planctomycetota bacterium
CTTATGCGGGGATTGAAAGCGGCTACAATCTGGATATCGGGCAATTGCACCTCAAAGAGGGCGATGTCCTGAAACTCTATTTTAGCGCCACGGATAATTGCGAGATGCCTAAGGCCAACCAGACCCGTTCGGCCGACTACTATTTGAGCGTCATTGGCCAGCCCCAGATGGAGCGGATGCTGAATGAAATAATGCTGCGGTTGAAAGAGGACATCAGGAAAACCAGAGACCTCCAGCAACAGGAGATATCGCAAACCAAAGAACTGGCAGCGCAGGCAGAAAAGGGCAACCTTGATGCTTCACGGAGTCGCAACGGAGTCCCGCCCTCATCGGCGGGGCAGGAACAGAACTTAAGCCAACGTGTTTCAGCCCAGCGGCGTGTGACCCAGCAGTTGGAACAAACGGCGAAAGAGTTGGAACAGGCAATTAAAGACAGCCAGGCCAATAAGATATGGGAGGAAACCGAAAGGGATAAGATAAGCCGTCTTCTTGAAAACCTCAAGGATGAAATTACTGCCAAATCAAATCAGGCAACCGCACAACTCAGCCAGGCGACCCAGACCCCTGAGCCCAAAGCGGCTCAGGAATCGCTCAAAAACGCAACCGCCACCCAGCAGTCGGTTGCCGACGACCTTAAAAAAGCGCTGGATAAAATGCAGGAGTGGGAGGATTACCAGGAGATACTCCGTCTGGTCAGGGAACTCCTGGAACGCCAGAACAAGGTCGTGGAAGAAATCAAGAACTCGTCCAGGTGACCTGTCTGCCTCAGGCACAGGCAGGTAGGCGGGAATATTTCTAATAGATATGCACTATTATCTTGACATTGCCTTTCTTTTTGTTATGGTCAGGGTGTCCAAAAAGTGCCACGCCATGCCACGTCATACCGACATGGTGTGACGGTATGGCATGGTCATTCTGAGGCGTGAGCCGAAGAATCTCTGCCGTGGAACCCGCATAAAACCGAGATTCTTCGCGGAGTTTATCCTGAGCCTTCGCCGAGATTCTTCGTCCCGACACTCCGTGTCGGGACTCAGAATGACACTCTCCGGGTGGTCTTTTTCCCATTTCGCAAGAGTTCGGTTATTAGACAGCCTGTGGTAATCCCTCCGAATGTCCAGCCGAAGGCGGATCTGCCTCTGGCATGACTTTCGCGATGGACAGGCGCCCCGATGGGCATCGGGGCAGACAGGCAAAATATACTATACCAATATATTCTTGTTCCGTCAAGAAAAATAAGAGAACACGAATAGCACGAATGGGACGAATCACACGAATAAATTCGTTATGCTTACTACAAGTAATTATTATTCGTCTTATTCGCCGTATTCGTCTGATTCGTGTTAAAAGGGAGGTATTTATGGAAAAGTCAGGAAACCTGCCCGAATGGCTTGGTCAGGCGGGTTGGAAACTGGCCATCGGCATTCTTTGTGTTCTTTGTGCCTTTGTGGTGAATCCGCCTTGGGCGTCGGCCAATGCGGTCTCGGTGGCCAATGCCCGGATGATAAACCAGGCCGACGGTCAGGTCACGGTAGAGTTCAAACTGGCCCAGGATAACCCCTATGGCGATGTCACCTTTGATAGTATCTCTTTCTCGGATTACATCTGGGTCTTTGTCAAGTATTCCACCAGCGGCGGTTTGGACTATCAGCATGCGACCTTAGCGGCCGGCGGCAGTGTTGCGCCGGTAGCGGATAACAAGGGCGCATTTATCAAGGCGTCATTAGCCGGACCAGCCGGCGCAACGTTTACGGTCAAGTGGAACTACACCGCGGACGCGGTTGCGGCCATAGACGCCCAGACATTAATCAAGGTCTGCGCGATGGAGATGGTGGAAATCCCGACCGGTGCTTTTTACTATGGCCCGGCTACCACCGAAATTGCCACGTTCAATAACTACAACGCTGGGTTGGAGATTCTGGTTAATAACGTTGGACAGATACCTACTGGTGCCGGGGCCGGCTGGCCCAACGGCTACAGCGCCTTTTATTTAGCCAAGTACGAGGTCTCACAGGCGCAGTATGTGGACTTCCTGAATACCATCACGACCACGGATGCGGCGGCCAGATATGATGCGACGTTGTTCAACACCTACGGCTACCGGATACAGTTCAACAGCGACGCGCCGTTCGGGGCTCGATATACGACCGACGCGCCGAACCGCTGCTGCAACTTCCTTAACTGGGATAATGATTTGAAGGGTTATCTGGCCTGGGCCGCGTTGCGGCCGATGACGGAGATGGAGTTTGAGAAGGCGGCGCGCGGGACGGAGAAGGCCGGCACGAATAAGCGGACATATCCCTGGGGCAATACCGCGCCGTCCGTCAGCACCGGTAGTGTGGATGGTGGCACGCATATCCTGCACTATGCCAATTACAATAATATAGCAGGCGGAGCAAAACCGATATTAGTCGGTTGGTATCTCAGCCAGTGGTATGCGCCGAGCGCTACGGAGGCAACCGGCGCCTCGCCGTATGGCATAACGGACTTATCCGGCAATGTTTGGGAGCATCTAATTAACTGTGCGAGTTTGACCGTGCCTGCTAATGGGGATGGGACGATAACAGCGCCGGCGTCTTGGCCCGGCGCGGCCGCAGGCAAGGGCTTGCGCGGTGGCGGTTGGGACAATACAGCCACCGTCTTGCAAGTATCGGCCCGTCCCAGCGCCGGCTGGGCGAACACGGTTCGCAACATCAATGTTGGCTTTCGTCCAGCTAGGACAAAGTGACCCAGTCAGGGTCATTCTGAGCGGAGCGAAGAATCTGGTTACGCCTTAATGCCTTTAGTCCTTTACCCCTTTGGTTTTGAGGCCCGCGATAAATTTCATGATGAATGTATCAACGTCTTTGATAAAAGAATATGAAAGGATAAAAACAGGATATCCGGAGAGCGTACTCCTTTTTCAGGTGGGTATATTTTACCGTCTGGTGCAGGAAGATGCCACGAGGGTAGATTCGGATATTGGTTTAAAACTCATTACGATGTAGGATTTTCCAATTCACCACCAAGAACCTTATAACTGAACTCTTGCGAAAACGCATAAAACACCCTTTTTGTCATTGCGAGGTCGCCAAAGGCGACCGTGGCAATCTCGGTTTTATGCGGAAAAGACGGGGATTGCTTCGTCCCCCGCTCTTTGTCTCGCAAAGAGCGGGGTCCCAGGAAACCATGATTCCTGTTTTCTTGGTTTCCTTATAAAAAGGAGAAAGAGATTATGCGTAAGATTTTGGTTATTATCTGTGTCATCTGTGTCATCTGTGGTTACGGCGGTCTTTGCCACAAGAAGGATAAGCATACCGGCAGCAACGTAGAAGAACCTTTACCGCCGGATACCGGCTCCAGCGGTCCGCCGGCCCAGACATCATCGCCCGACCCGGCTGACGGCGCCGTCAACGTCCTGGTTGACAAAGTCCTGTCCTGGGCGCCGGCTGATGAAGCCGACTCATACAATATCTATTTCGGGTCCAGCAATCCGCCCATAGACAATCTGGCGCCGGAAAATATCGCCAACACCACCGCGACCAGTTGGGACCCGAGAGGGCTAACCGTCGGCGCGACCTATTACTGGCGCATAGACGCCAAGAACGACAAGGGCGTAACTAAAGGCAATGTCTGGCATTTTACCACGGTCCCGGCGGCGCCTGAACTGGCCACCGCGCCTAACCCGCCCAATGGCGCTACCAATGTGTCTATCTCGGCGCAACTATCCTGGTCTGCCCCTTGTTGTGACCCGGCCACCTACGCCGAATCATACAATGTCTATTTAGGCACTGACAATCCGCCATCAAACATTATCAACGGCACAAATACGACCACTAACACCTATTCACTATCCACTCTCACTGCGTCCACCACCTACTACTGGCGGCTTGACACCAAGAACTTCACCGCAACAACGCAGGGCGCGGTCTGGTCTTTCCAGACGGCCGTTAACAGCGCGCCGAACCTGGCCGGCATCGGCAACAAAACCGTCAACGAGAACGTATTATTGACATTTATTATCTCGGCCACCGACCCGGAGGGTCAGCCGCTGGTCTATTCAGCCACCGGCCTGCCATCCGGCGCAACCTTTACGCCATCTACCAAAACCTTTGCCTGGGCTCCGGACTATACCCAGGCCGGCGTTTATCCCGGTGTCAAGTTCAGGGCGACCGATATCGGCGGGCTCTATGCCGAAGAATCCATCACCATCACGGTTAATAATGTAGATAGACCGCCGGTGCTGACCCAACCGCCTGATAAGTCGGTAGATGAGCAAATGAATTTAGCATTTACGTTGGCGGCCACAGACCCTGATGGAGATTCCATTGTGTATACAATGACTTCCACGCCGACCGGTGCGACTCTGGTCAGCAATGTATTCTCCTGGACCCCGTCATACACGCAGGCAGGCGTTTATCCGGTAATCTTCACCGCGACCGCTAACGGACTAACGAACTCAACGAGCATAACGATTACCGTGAATGAGGCAGTCGCCACCACATTAGCATTTAGCGCGCAGCCGCAGTCAACCACAGCCGGCGCTACAATGCCGGCAATTACAGTCCAGGTCCGCGACCAGAATTCCAATACTTTACAGGGCGTGTCGGTGGCTATCACCACGACTGACAGCACACGGGTCGTTTATCAGGCCGGGACACAGGTAACCGGCTATGCCACGGCCACCAGCGATGCCTCCGGTATCGCTATATTTTCTACCATCAGTATGACCCAGTCAGGGATAGGATATGTGTTCAGGGCCAGCGGCGCCGGGACACCTCAGAACTCCAACCCCTTTAATATCACCAATGCCGCGGTTACTACCGTAACGGTCTCAGGCGATGACAACATCACCGCCGGCATCTCATCTACGGCCTATAGCGCGGTTTCTAAAGATGCCTACTTACCGAACTCTTGCGAAATGCCCCTTTTGTCATTCTGAACGGAGCGAAGCGGAGTGAAGAATCTCCGTTTTATGCGTATTTGGGACGAGATTCTTCGCCCTACGGGCTCAGAATGACACTCTCCGGGTGGTCTTTTTCCC
>JACQXL010000004.1 GCA_016208805.1 Planctomycetota bacterium
TGCTTACTTTATATTTCTCACGTGTTGATTGGGCAATACTGCTTCAGGCCAATCTATTGCTTTTCGGGCCGCCGTTGCTTCTTGTAACGGTTCGCAATTCCAGGCATCGCATATATTACTTCATCCTGATGCTCGTCTGCGGGGCATTGCCGGTGTTTTACTACCTGTTGCTGGAATTGGCGGGCAAGTCTATTGGCTGGCTGGTAATGATTAACCCGTTCTGGTTATTCTGGCAGATGGACAGGCCGGAGGTGTTCCGTCCGGCTTGGCTGATACAGATACTGGTCTGGGTGGTGGTAATCCTGATTGGTTTCCTTATTTACTACAAAGGCACTAGAAGCGGTTTCATAAGTCCTGTCAACGACCATAAAGGTCGTTGTCTACCCCGAATTCGTGCGGTAGACAACGAGGTTTATCCTCGTTGACATCGCCTATGATACCTTATGAAACCACTTGTAAGAGCACAAAGCCATTATGAAGTATATTTTGGTTATTATACTACTTACATTAACGGTAAGCACGGCTTATGCAGTTGAGGTTGAGGATGTTAAAATCGGCTGGGACGGCTATTACCGAACCGGCTACTGGTGTCCGGTCCGGATGACCCTTGCCTCGCAGGACGGGTTTGACGGGCGGGCGAGTTTGAGGGTTGGCCTGATAACCTATTCAATGCCGATAAGCATCGCGCCGAAATCGGCTCAGGCGGTGAATCTTAATATCCTGATTAATTCGGATAATCCCGATGTAGAATTACGCATCCTTGATAGTTCGGCTGTTAGACCGAAGGGAGTTACAGCCGACTATAGTTGGCAGTATTCCGCTAAAGCGGAACTGCCACACTATAATAACGATAAACCGGTATTGGTTCATCAGCCCCAACTGGCCGGCCTCAAAAGCGTCCGGACGGACGAATTCCTGATAGGGGTGGAAAAGAATATATTTGAGCATTTCAGCGCCGAGTTCACCAGCCAGAGCGATGCCTTCAAGAAGAGCAGGTTGTTCCCATTTACGTTGGCCGAACTGCCGCCAGAGGCGGCTGCCTATGAATCCGTTGATTTGCTGGTATTTTCCAGCCCGATATTGGACAGGGCGCTCCAGCAGACACTGGATATCTGGCAGAAGGCAGAGCACGGTAACACCTTATTCTTCCGGCCCGGCCAGACCGGTATCTCGGTGGATAATCTGGTCGGCGTCAAATCCTATTCGGCAAATCCCTGCATCAATCCTGACATTTACCGCAGGTTTGACCACTCGCCCTGGCATAAACGCTTGAAAGGGATACTGCATAATTTCCTGGGCATTTATGCCTTGATAAGCACAATTATTATTCTGTTGTATCTTTGGATGCTCATTAGGCGGCGTTCGGCCATTATTTTTACGGCCGCGTCCGGTTTACTGATAGGCCTTGTGGTAGTGTTGCTTTACGGCGCATTTCTGCCTGAGAATCTCACGCAAGGCGAGGTAATTAATTATTCCTCTAACCAGGGACAAATGCTGATGGTATTCAACCAATTTGGTGATAAGGCGCAGGTAACAGTTGTCAGCGGTAAGCCGCTATACCGCGATGCCGAGCACTTGGCGCAAACGGATATCCATTTCCGCTTGCTGGTGCCGCCATATGCTCACACCGCCATTGAAGGGACCGGCATCCGGCCGGTCGTATTCCAGACAAAGACAACCGGTCATCTTTATCCGGATAATCTTGAACTGATTACGATTAAGCGATAATTTATTGACCTCCCCGCAAATAGATATATGATACGGCACTATCTTTTTAAGACCCGGTTCGGCTGGTGCGGAGTATCAGCCGATAATATAGTCTGGCCCGTACGGGCCAACTATAGTCGGCTGATAACTCGTCCTCCCGCCCGTGCGGGTCGGGTGGACTCTAACAGCCGAACTAAGGTAATCAAACAGATTGTGTTGCCCGGCCCGGATAAGAAGGTGGTGCTGAGGCGTTTAGGAACAATGGATTACAGCGAAGCGTCTGATTTCGCTGATTTTATTAAACCGTTGCAGGATTATTTTAAGGGTAAGCCGGTCAGGTTTAGATACAGATTAGATTTGAGCGGGTTTACGGATTTTGAGAAGAAGGTCTATCGGGCGCTGAGGGGCATCCCGTCCGGCGCGGTGGAAACCTATTCATCAATCGCCAGAAAGGTCGGGATACCCAAAGGAGCCCGGGCGGTCGGGAATGCCCTGGCCAAGAACCCGCTCCCGATAATTATTCCCTGCCATCGGGTGGTCAGGAACGATGGTTCAATCGGTAACTTTTCCGCTATAGGTGGTCCACGGCTTAAGAAAAAATTATTACGGTTGGAAGGTAAGCAGATTTAACGGATTTTATCCGATTTATCCGCTTAATCAGTTTACTTATTTATGGACAAACGAACATTATTGTTTATTGCTCTATCGGTGCTCATCTGGTTTCTTTATATGCATTTTATTATGCCGATGTTCGCCCCGAAAGAGCCGCCGGCATCTGAGGGACCGCCAGTTATCACCGGCACGGCCGCCGCGCCCGCTTCAACAGGCGGGCCGGCCATTACTTCGCCACCCGTCTCCGTAACCGGCGAAGCCAAGGCATTACCCAGAAGAACGGATATACCTTTAGTTAAGAAGGTCGTGGAGAACGATTATCTCAAGGCGGTGTTTACCAACCAGGGCGCGGCGCTGGAGTCGCTGGTCCTTAAGAAATACTGCGCAACCAAATGCACGGATGAACTCAAACTCCTCAATGCCTTTCAGCCCGGTCAGTATTCACTCGGCTTAAATATGGGAGACAGCCATGAATTGGAATCGGTCAACTGGGAAATTATTGAAGAGCGGCCCGATGTTGTTGTGTTCCGTTATACGACCGGGCCAGGGCTGGTCATTTCCAAGTCCTTTTCGCTCCAGAAGTATAATTACGGGTTTGATTACAAGATTGATATTGAAAATACTGCGGAAGTATCGTCCACGGTGTCATTTATCATCGGCGGCGCATCAGGTATCTCGGCCGAACAGGATGACCATCAGGACTTATTTGGCGTGCGCGGCTATACCAATCCCGAACACAGTAAGTGGTATCTGAGCGAGGATGCGCCTTTGCGGAAACTGGCTGACCCCATGGCCGACCAGACCAAAAAGCCGTTCAGGTTGGCCAGGGGCGATGACAATGTTTTCTGGACCGGGCTGGTCAATAAGTACTTTGCCGCCATATTGATTCCTTTAGCGCCGGAGGCGATTACCCGGTATAATTTCGGCCTGCTTGGCAGTGATAATATTGCGTCTAACCTGCAGACCGTGGAGATGACCATCAATCCGCACCAGAGCCAATCCATAGAAATGCTCTTTTATGCCGGCCCGAAAAAGGCGGGCGAATTGGCCGAGTTTCCCGACTACGGGCTGGATAAATTGCTGGATTACGGCTGGTTCGGGTTCTTCAGTAAGATACTGCTCTTCATACTCAAATTATTCTATAGCATATTCGGGAATTATGGCGTGGCGATTATCCTGCTGACGCTGATTATCAAGGTACTACTTTTCCCGCTGAGCCGGAAAAGCCAGGTTTCAATGTTCCGGCTCCAGAAACTCCAGCCCAAGGTAAAGGCGCTGGAGATACAATATAAGAACGACCGCCAGAAACTGGGTATGGAGCAGATGAAACTCTGGAAAGAGCACGGCGTCAACCCGATGAGCGGATGCCTGCCGATGTTCCTGCAGATACCGATACTTTTCGGGCTATACTGGGGGCTGTCGCTGGCCATAGAATTGAGGCAGTCGCCGTTTATGCTCTGGATTACCGACCTGTCCCAGCCGGACCAGATGTTCAAACTGCCGACCACCATTCTGGGCGTGACTCATTTCCATTTTCTGCCCATCGTGATGACGATTTCCTGGTTGGTTCAGTCGTTGACGCAACCCAAGTCGCCCGACCCGCAGACTCGTCAACAGCAGAAGATGTTTGTCTTGATGCCGCTGATATTTGGTTTAATGTTCTACAATGTTGCATCCGGTTTAACGCTCTACTGGTTCACCAGCACGCTTTTAGGCATTATAGAACAGCAGGTGATAAAGAGGTTTTACCTGAAATAACGTCAGCCACAGACCCGCCTCAGGCGGGCAGATGGACACTGATAATCCATCCCGCTCTTTTTTAGAGGCCTTAATCTGTGTAATCTGTGGCTTGGTTGGTGCTTATGGTTGAGGACACCATCATCGCCATCTCCAGTCCGGTTGGAAATTCCTTACGAGGCATCATCCGGCTTTCCGGCCCGGATGCCTTCCGGCTGGTTGGCGCATCATTCAACCGCCGTTTCCCATTCGGCAGTTGGAGAAGCATTGCCGGGGTGCTGAAGATAAACTGCTCCAAGGTGCCGGTGACTCTTTACCTGATGAAGTCGCCGCATTCATATACTAAAGAGGACGTGGTGGAAATACATACCGTCGGCGCGATGCCGTTGCTCAAGTCAATAGTTGAATATTTTACCGGTCGCGGGATACGAATAGCCCAGCCGGGCGAGTTCACCCGCCGGGCTTTCCTGAACGGACGGATTGGCCTGGCCCAGGCCGAGGCGGTCTTGAATGTCATTACCGCCACTAATGCCCGGGAGCATCAATTGTCCGTCGCATCACTGGCGGTAGATCATTTCACCTGCGATGTCAAGACCTTACAACAGGAACTGGTCGGCTTAATCGGGCAGATGGAAATCGGGCTTGATTTCTCTGACCAGTTAGAGCCGGTTAGGGCTTTTGGTCCCGCTCCCGCCGAGGCGGGACGGGGCCAAAAGACCGTTACCGGGTTTTATCCCGTTCCGCAGGCGGGGGATATTGAAGTCATCCCGGCCGGTCAGGTTAAGGCGGCGCTTCAGTCGATTTATGCCCGGACGGCGTCTTTGCTTAAATCAGGTCACAGCGCTAATGTGCACAAAGATGGCATCATCTGCGTAATCTGCGGCAAACCTAATGTCGGCAAATCAAGTCTGTTCAACCGGCTCGTCCGGGAGCGCAAGAATATCGTGGATGCGGCGCCGGGCACGACCAGAGATTACATAGAGGGCGTTCTGGATTACCGCGGGCGACGTTTCAGGGTGGTTGATACAGCCGGGTTGGGAGAGGGGAGCAACGAGATTGCGGAAATCGCCGACCGCAAGACTAAGGACGCACTGCAGGAAGCCGATATCTATCTATTCGTTGTTGATGGCCGCCGGGGAATGTCCAAGCCGGATAAAGATATTTACCGGCGATTAGACCCGGCCAAAACAATAATGGTTGCTAATAAAATTGATTTAGGTGTCCGGCCGTTATTCTCTGCGTCCTCGGCGCCCCCGCCTGCGCCGAGGCTTCGGCGGGCAGGTCTGCGGTGCCTTACCTCGGCCCGGACCGGCAAAGGCATCGCCGGACTGAAAGCGGCCTGTCATAAATTGGTGGCTACCCGGTTACCTGAACGTTCCAGCAGTGCCGGTCTGATTAATCTCCGCCAGCGGGACAGTCTCAATCGCGCCCTGGATGCGCTCCGGCGCGCCCGGCAGTCGGTCCGGACGGGGTTGAGTTATGAGTTTGGGCTGGTTGACCTGCGCCGGGCGCTGGATGCGCTTGGGGAAATTGTAGGAACAATTGCCACGGAGGATATATTAAATAATATCTTCGGACAGTTCTGTATTGGCAAATGAATAAATACGAAGCACGAAACCCGAAACCCGAAACAATGTCAAAGCACGAATGTCCCAATGCCCCAAACATCCGGTTTGCGAGATTTGGATTTGGGTAATTATAATTTGTTTCGGATTTCGGTATTCGGATTTCTGATTTATAATGCAATGAAAACTATTGAGACCTATAATAAAGCCCTCAGGCATCTGGCCCGTTTCACAGACTACGAGCGGATGACCAAATACCATTACAGCCAGAAGACATTCAATCTGAAGCGGATGGAGCGGTTATTGGCTGGGCTGGGTAATCCGCACCATCGCCTGTGCGCTATTCATATCGCCGGCACCAAAGGCAAAGGTTCAACCGCCATAATACTTTCTCAAATCCTTCAGGCCGCCGGATACAAAGTAGGTCTTTTCACCTCGCCGCACCTGGTGGATATCCGGGAGCGGATTCAAGTAAACGGTGTAAATATTACTAAAGACAATTTCACCCGGCTAATGAACATTATTGCTGATAATGCCGGACATCTCAAGCCGACTTTCTTTGAAATAATCACCGCGATGGCCTTTCTTTACTTCGCCGAACAGAATGTGAATTTTGCCGTCGTTGAGGTCGGTTTAGGCGGACGGCTGGATGCTACGAATATCATTACGCCGCTGGCCAGTGTCATCACGCGCATAGACTTTGACCATATGGACAAATTGGGTAATACCATAGGAAAGATAGCATCCGAGAAGGCGGGAATCATCAAGGAAAATGTGTCAGTTATAACATTGAGCCAGTCGTATCCGATTGCCGATAGGGTGATTAAACAGCGCGCCCGGATGAAGAAAGCGCCTCTCTATATTATTCGTTCCCTTGCCAGACCGCCGGCCGGGTGGAAGGTTCTGGGCCGGCACCAGCCGGAGAATCTCGCACTGGCACTGGCCGCGCTTAAAGCACTGAATATTCATATAAACAGGAATATCATCAGTAGGGCACTGGAGAAGTTAAGACTGCCGGGCCGGCTGGAGATTGTCAGCCGCTGGCCGTATGTGGTTATTGACAGTGCACATAATCCGGTTTCTATGAAGGCCGCGGTTGATACCATCAGTCGTGAGGTAAAGTATCGTAGACTGATACTGATTTTAGGCATCTCGTGCGATAAGGAGATAGCAGAGATACTGGATATCATAATTCCGTTAGCCGATGTGGTTATCCTGACCGGGACCGATAACCCGCGCCTGCTCAAGCCCATAGAGTTTCTGGACTATATCAAGGAAGAGCATTTAGAGCGTCCGATATTCCTTGAGCCGGACTACCGGCGGGCATATCGGCTGGCCCGGAAACTGGCCGGGCAGTCTGACCTGATTCTGGCTACCGGCTCATTCTATCTGGCCGGTGCAATGCTTGGGCTACATAGGATTATACTTTCCAATATGGGGTATCGGAGGAATTTAAAGTGGGCTGTCTTAACCCCCGACCCGTGACATCTGGGTCAACTGCTCGTTGTGATGAACGCCCGGTTTGAGTAGCGCTGTCCGAACAAATGCGTCCTGCAGTTTATCAAGGCTAATGCCGTTTGTCCGTAGAATAGGTTTAATGTCAACCGTATCCGTAGACAAAAGGCAGGCCTTCAATTGGCCGTCGGCCGTGAGCCGGAGTCGGTTACAGGTTGCGCAGAAGGGCTGGCTGACCGCGGTGATGAATCCGATAACACCTTTGGCGCCGGCTAACTGGTAATAACGGGCCGGACCCTGGCCCATCCGGCGGTTGACCGGTTCAAGCCGGCCCAGCATATTGATTTGGTCAAGCAACTGCCGGGCCGAGATGGTCCAGCCCGGGGGCGATTCTTGTCCCGACGCTACGGTCGGGGCTCCGTTGCGACTCCGCCAGTTACCGCCCCGCCATAAGCGGCGGGACTCCGCTGTGGCTCCGCACGGCATATACTCTATAAACCGGACGGCCAGCGGTTTATCTATCGTCAGCCGGGCAAAGTCTAATACCTCGTCCTGATTATAACCGTTCATCACCACGGTATTAATCTTGATATTCCGGTAACCGCAGTTGAGCAGGGCATCAATCCCGGACCGGACGGCTTTGAGCCCGTCAACCCCGCCCCGACGCTCCGGTCGGGACTCCCCGCCTGCGCCAAGGCTTCGGCGGGCAGGCGCTGCGGCTACGCCGCTTAACCTGGCGAAGGTGTCTGCTTTAAGGGAATTGAGACTGACATTGACGCTGTTGATGCCCAGCCGGTGCAGGTCGGCGGCATATTCTTTCAGGAGCAGTCCGTTGGTGGTCAGCGAGACCCCTTCTACCGCCGGGGTCTTAATCAGGTTTTCCAGAAAGTTGATAATGCCGGAGCGGATTAACGGCTCGCCGCCGGTAATCCTGAACCTGGTGATGCCCAGTCCCAGCGCAGTTTTGGCCACCTGCAATATTTCTTCGTATGAAAGGATTTCTTCTTTGGGCAGGAGCGGCACGCCGGCCGGCGGCATACAGTAAATGCATCTGAAGTTACACCGGTCGGTAATAGAAATGCGCAAGTAATTGGTCCGCCGGCCGTAGTTGTCCATTAAACCTTTCATAGTGGCTGAACTGGCTCTAACCCCGACAGCAGTCGGGATAAGAAACTCTAAACTCGCTACGCTCGTAGAGTTTCTAATAATAATCCCCGCCGGATGTGCCCTGGTCCTGCTCAGTCGTTTCTTCAGCCAGTGAATTAATGTTCTTGGTGATGTAATACGACAGCCGGGCCAGTTCGTTGGTGATGTCTATGTTTAAGACCCTGATTTCCGGCGGCACCGAGATTCGGCTGGGCGCAAAGTTAAGGATGGCCTGGATACCCGCATCTATCAGGATATTGGTCACCTGCTGGGCTGGATCCGAGGGCACGGTCAGGATGGCTATCTTGGTGCCGGTGTTATGCAGAACCAATTTAATGTCGTTGATGTCGTTAATCTTGAGTCCGGCGCAGGCCATCCCGATTTTCTTGGGGTCGCTGTCAAAGAGGTGGGTAATCCTGAAGCCCTCTGACTTTAACCCTTGGTAGGGCACCAGCGCCCGGCCTAGGTTACCTATCCCGACCAGCGCCACAGTCCATTCGCGGTCTATCCCTAAAATGCCTTTTATCTGGTGGCCGAGTTCTTCCACATTGTAACCCTTGCCGGGTGTGCCGAACTCGCCGAAATAAGTCAGGTCTTTCCGAATCTGGGCCGCAGATGAGCCGGTCAGTTTGGCCAGTTCCTCGGAAGAGACGACTTTGGTTTCTCTTGATTCCAGCAGGGCGCGGTAGTAACGGAACAGCCGCTTAATCGTGTCGGTCGGTATTTTTACTTGTCCTTTCATACTTCTTTTCCTTACATAAAAATGTTATTCTGTCAAGAAGAATTAAATATTTACGAAGTATCCGGTCGGTGCCTGCCCTAAAGGTACGCTCTGCGTGGACTATTCTCCTTTAGGACATACTGCGTCCTCTGGCGACGGTGACGGCCGTTACGGCGATGACGCAGAGCGCCAGGATAAAAAGTATCCCGGCCGTGATTACGATAACTATTTCATGGAGATTAAGCGGCTGGCCCGTAAAAACCGCCTTTAATCCCGGTATCAACAAAAGCACCAGCGACCAGAAGGTCATCACCATTATGAACACCATTGGAATCAGCGTGACCAGCGGGTTCCGCCCGGTCCGCCACAACCAGACCGAAATGCCCAACAGCGTCAGGCTGGCCAGCAATTGGTTGCTCGTTCCAAAGACCGGCCAGGCGACCAGATAGGCCTTTTCCTTGGTTGCCATAAGAAATCCCAGCGGTATTAGCAGGGTAATAAACGCCGCGACCAGTGATGAACCCTTCCACTTCCAGCCCAGCAATTCCTGGAGCACATACCGGCCCAATCTGGTGCAGACATCCAGCGTATCATACACAAAAGTGGAAAACGCCAGTAGGGCGAACGACAGGGCAATCTGGAAATCAATGCCGATGAGTTTCATATACCTGGCAATGCCGGTGGCGTAAATCAGGTTCGGATCTTTCTTGAGCGTTTCGTCGTTGGGCAACAGGAACATCACCGTGGAAAGCGCTAATAATGCCACGACGCCCTCAAGAATCATTGAACCATAGCCGACCGTGCGCACATCCGGCTCGCATCTGATTTGTTTGGATGTCGTGCCCGATGCCACGATGGCGTGGAATCCGGAAATCGCGCCGCAGGCGATAGTGATAAAAAGCAGCGGCATCAGTGGCTTGCCGTTCAAGGCGCTCTGGAGCCCGGCCAGGTTTACGGCCGGATATTGCGCCTGATACCCGCCGAAGAACACGCCAATCAGGCAGGCCAGAATCGTGCCGTAGAGGAAACATCCGCCCAGATAGCCGCGCGGCTGGAGCAACAGCCACATCGGGACGACCGCCGCGATAAAGCAATATCCCAGAAGTATCACATCCCACGTCTTGACGCTGGGCGCGGCAAACGTGGAAAGGATGCTTGACGGCAGATGCGGCCCGAGCCAGACCACGAACAGCACCAGCGGGATAAATATTGTAGTCGCCAGCCAGAGCGGCATCTTGAATTTATACAGACAAACTCCCATGGCTACGCCTAATAGCAAATACAGAACCGACGAAGCGGCCACGCCCGGGCCGAAGGCCTCGTCTGCAAGTATCGTCTTGAATGTCCCGGCCGTGATGTCCGTGAAGGCGATGATGACATATATTAAGGTCAGCCAGATGAATAACAGGAACAGCAGGAAAGCGGTTTTGCTGATATGCTGTTTGACTATCTCGCCGATAGAGAGGGCCTTATGGCGGATGGAGGCGACCAGCGCGCCGAAATCGTGCACGCCGCCGATAAAAATAGAGCCGATGACAATCCAGATGACCGCCGGCAGCCAGCCGAACCAGATGCCGGCCAGGATGGGCCCGACAATCGGCCCGGCCGCGGCTATCGCCGAGAAATGCTGTCCTAACAGGAATCCGCCTTTGGCCGGCACGTAATCAACGCCGTCATTGACTTCAACCGCCGGCGTGCAGGCATTGGGGTCGAGCCGGAAATACCGGCTCAGGAACCGGCCGTAGAAGATATAACCGGCCAGCAATAATGCCAGCCCGACGGCCATAACCGATAAAATACTCATAATGATTCGTGCTCCGATATTTTATCAATCCGGCGCTGGTGCCGGCCCGCCCGACCGAATGACTTCGGTTGTTCGGGCGGGTCGCCCTCAAACTCCGTCTGGAGCCAGACTTTGATGATTCCTTTCATCTTGTCCTGTTCGATAACCCGCGCGCCCAGGCATAAAATATTAGCATCGTTGTGCTGGCGCGACATCTCGGCCGTGGATTCATTATGGCAGGCAACCGCCCGGATACCTTTGACCTTGTTGGCCGCGATGCACATACCTAGCCCGGTGCCGCATATCAAAATCCCGCGTTCGTATTCGCCGCGTCCGACCGCCTCGGCAACCTTGAAAGCATAATCCGGGTAATCTACCGAGTCCTCGCTATCCGCGCCGAAATCCTGATAAGAATGATTATTCTCTTTCAGGAAGGTCTTGATTAACTCCTTGGTCTTATAGCCGGCGTGGTCAGAGGCAATAGCAATTTTCATAGCAATCGTTCCAATCCTTTATGAATCTTATCACGGCAGAGCCGGTAAGTCTCCAGTTCGCCGCCGATAGGGTCTTCAATGTCCTCGCCGGTCGGGTCAAGCAACGTCATCCGGTCCGTCGCCTGCGGTATCCATTCCTTGAGCGTAGTCAGGTGGCCTTTGGTCATCACGTATATCTGGTCGGATTCTTCTATCAGCGTCATTGTCACCGGCTGGGAACGGTGCCGGCTGATATCGGCGCTGAGTTCTTTGAGCGCCGTGACGGCCAGGTTAGAGGCCGGGCTGTTATAGATGGCCGATGTGCCGGCCGAGATAATCTTATAGCCCTTTGACTCAAGTTCGTCCACCGGGATATGGAGTTTATCGGCCAGTATCTTTTTATAAAGCCCGACCGCCATTGCGCTCCGGCAGGTGTTGCCCGAGCAGACAAAGAGTATCATTTTATATGAGAATTTCTGGATATCCTTTGCGGCGATGGCGCCTTCCCTTAATATCTCAAACCTGCTATTGTCATCAATCTTTACCACGGTTGAAGAAATGCCGTACCGGCACGGGCCGGCGTCAACTATGATGTCCACCCGGTCGCCCAATGATTTGATTACTTCATCGGCCGTGCGGTGCGGGGGACTGCCGGCCAGATTAGCGCTGGGCGCGATGACCCGGACACCGGCCAGCCGGATGATATCACGAGCCACCCGGTGGTCCGGTAATCTGATGCCGATATAATCTTTATCTGTTGTAGGTAATACCAATGTCAGCGGACCGGGCCAGTATGCCCTGATGAGCCGCTGGGCCAGCCGCGGTATCTTGGATACATAATTATAAATAGCATCAATATTGGAAATATGGTATGTGAAAGGGCGCGTATCCGGGCTATTCTTGACCCTGGTGAGCCGTTCTACGGATTGCGGCATATCGGCGTTCACGCCCAGCCCGTAAACGGTTTCAGTCGGGAATGCCACCAGCCCGCCTGATTGCAGGACCTTGGCGGCCTTTTCTATCGCCTTTGAGTATTGAGTCGCGTTGTAGGACGGACTATCCTCTGGCACTATCTTGATAACTTCGGCTTGCATGAATCTTATCCTTAACACGAATCTCACGAATGAAACGAATACCACTAATAATTCGTGCTATTCGTGGATTTGTGTCATTCGTGTTTCCGTTGCCTTTCTTACCTACCATTGCCTATCACCACGGTCAAGAAATAATTGTTGACCCCGCTATAAATGTGTGCTATACATACTATTGGAGGTAAAACAATATGAGAAGTTTATTTGTAGCATCAATGGTGTTTATATTAATTGTAGTAGTCGGCTGTTCCAAAGAGCCATCCGCGCCGGTCGGGCAGAATCCTCAGACCGCGGTTAGCAAGCAAATCGTCCATGTTATCCTGGAAATTACATCCGATGTGGTTAAGGGCAAAAGCGCGGCGTTCGTGATTCCTTCCCAGAATTTCCGGGATGAGGAATACCAGACCCCGCGTCAGATACTGGAAAAAGAAGGCGTGCAGATAACCGTGTTTTCCTCGTCAACCGCGGAGGCAAAGGGGATGCTCGGCAAGGTATTGGTTACGCCTGATAAAACGCTTGAACAGTTCAACGACAAGGAGTTTGACGCGGTCATCTTTATCGGCGGCACCGGTGCCAAGGAATATTTTGATAGCAATGCCGCTCATATGATTGCCCGCAATACGGTCAAAGACAATAAGATTCTTGGGGCCATCTGCCTGGCGCCGCGCATCCTGGCTAACTCCGGCGTGCTGACCGGAAAGACCGCGACCATCGTCCCATCCGAAGGCGCTTATCTCAAGACCAAGATGGTCAGATACGAAGACAAAAAGAACGTTTGCATTGACGGCAAGATAATTACGGCCAACGGCCCGGAGGCGGCGGGGGAGTTCGGGCAGGCGATTCTCAATGCATTGAGGGGTAAATAGTGCTTTGATGTGTCCCGCGAAGAAATTTCCCTTGACATCATTCCTTGGTTTTGTTATTTATCGAATAATAAAGGAGTGAAATATGAAGTTCCTAATAACTATCACCAATGATGAAGATGGAGTGTTTATTGCCGAATGTCCAAGTATTCCCGGCTGTTTAAGCCAGGGGAAGACCGAGAAAGAAGCCATAAAGAATATTAGAGACGCCATTAAAGAATGTCTTGAGGTTCGGGCAGAAAAAGGTATGCCTTTAAGTGTGTATTGCATCCTTGTCTATTCCGAACCATCGTGAGGTAGCCCGTGGCACGCTTCGGGGCTTGATTGCTCACGCCGGATTAACTGTAGAAGAATTTATTGCCGCAGTAGAACGTCTGCATTGACGGCAAAATCATCACGGCCAACGGCCCGGAAGCGGCAGGGGAGTTCGGGCAGGCGATTCTTAAGGCATTGAGAGGTAAATAATATCGTAGTATAGTAATGAATGCGTCCCACGAGCAATTGGAGCTACTATGACACCTATTAAAGCAATTATTTACGGTTTTCTTTCATGTATTATTGTTGCATTAATTGGAGTGATTTTACTGATTATTGGTGGCGGATGGGGGCCATGCGGGCCAGCCTCGTCTACTGCTAACATAGCAATAAGTTTTTTTTCGGTAGGATTAAATGTGGTTCATATAGCACACCTTGAATCATATTTTGGCCTTTCAATTATTGTATTTATTATGGTACAGGGTTTGTCTTGTTCTATTATAGGTTATTTATTTATTTTATTAAAGGGCATCATTAAACCTAAATCTCAGATTTCGGTTCCTTGGTTTATGGCGATTGTCACAATTATCTTTGGAATTATTAGCGTAATACATTATTATACCTGTTGGACACTATCAGTGGGATGAGCGGCGACGAGCGGACGAGCGGGACACTTCCCATCGGTCGTGGGACAGTCCTCCGATGGAGTCCGCTACTCCGGACTCATACGGAGTCATCGTACCGCCCCAGCGGAATGATAGTGCGGCTGTTGAGGCTTGCCGATTACAGCCGACTATACCCGGCAGTAATTCGCTACCGCTCAAACTGCCGGAGTATTGATTCTGGCTGTTTGTAAGGCAGGGTTTTCTAAAAATAGGGGGAATCCGGGACGCGTCCGATCCAATTCCCTTACGGCAGGCAGGGGGTAGTGAACGATTCATAGAAGAGAACGAGTAGTTCGTAGAGGGCGGGGAACGGTTCGCTGATGTGTCCGAACGGTTCGTCCAGGGCGGGGAACGGTTCACTGATGTGTCCGAACGGTTCGTTCAGGGCGGGGAATGGTTCACTGATGTGTCTGAATGGTTCGTTCAGGGCGGGGAATGGTTCCCTGGGGCCAGGAAGCGATTGCCTGATGCCAGGAAGTGATTCCCTGGGGCCAGGAAGTGATTGCCTGATGCCAGGAAGTGATTCCCTGGGGTCGGGAAGTGATTCCCTGGGGCCAGGAAGTGATTCCCTGGGGTCAGGAAGTGATTGCCTGAGGTCAGGAAGTGATTGCATGGGCCTGGGAAGTGATTGCCCGGGGCTGGGGAGTGATTGCCTGGTGCTGAAAAACGGCTCCCTGAGGGTATTTATTGAAATCGGAGGTTAAATATGGCAAAATCAGCTTATTATCTACCTGAAACAGACGGTGGTAAGTTAGGTTTCCTCAAGAATTTCGCCCTGAAACTGCCCGGCTATGCCACGGCATTGGGCATTACCCCGGCTGAGGTGACCTCGGTCGTCAACGATGCGGTTGCGTTCAAGTATATCCTGACTATGAATGAGGGGTATAAGACCGATAAACAGGAGGTCTCCAAGTATAAGGATACAATGCGGGACGGTCCGGTCGGAACGTCTATGGGCCCTTGGCCCACTCCGTCGCCCCTGCCCGCTGCCCCGGCCCTGGTTGAGGCCGGGATTTTTGCCCGCATCCGTAAGATGGTCGGCCGCATCAAGAATCACCCGGCTTATAACAAGGGTATCGGCGAAGACCTGGGTATCGTGGGCGATGAGCAGACGATTGATATCCCCAACCTCAAGCCGGCGCTCAAGTACCGTCTGGATGCCGGACGCCCGCTGATTATCTGGCTCAAGGGCCCGGCCGATTCCATTGACATCTACGTTGACCGGAAGGACGGGAAGGGATTTGTCTATCTGGCCAACGATTCACAGCCGGATTATTTGGATACCTTCCCGATACCGGCCGGCGTGACTACCGCGGTCTGGGATTACAAAGCCGTTTATCGTATCGGCGATGACCCGGTCGGGCAGTTCTCAGAACCGATTCAGGTCACGGTTACCAGAAAGACAGGGAATTAGGTATACGAGAACACGAATGGTACGAATCAGACGAATGGCACGAATTCGTGTGATTCGTGGATTAGTGTGATTTGTGTTAAAGGGTCTTTGTGTTTAGAACACGTCGCCCGATTCGTCCTTCTTCTTATCCTCGTATGGCGCTACCAGACGGCGATAGACCTCCTGCCCGACGCAGGTAATCAGTCCCATCATCCGGTTGTAGTTGAAATAAGAAGGCGGATACAGTTCCTTCAGGATACGGCAGATGCTGTAGTTGATATGACCGTCCACCTTTTCCGGCGGGACGGATTTGAGTTTCTTGATTAACGCCTTTATTTCCGGCTCAAGGTTCTTACGGCTGGTCTGGTCAATATAGGGCATAATAGACTCCTTGAGATTGCTTCGCTCCGCTCGCAATGACATTCGTGGGATTCGTTCAATTCGTGGTATTCGTGATAAGGTCCTTCGTATTGACCACATTCAGTTTTTGGAACAGGAATCCGAATTTTTCTTCCAGTTCCTGCATAATCCTGGCGCGCGGTTCCGCCGGGATATCCCACATCTTTTTCTTGAACGGCCCGAACGCCTGCTTGCGCGTCTTATACAGGAATTGTTCCTGGGTCTGGTTCGGTTTCTTCTCGTCCGCGTGGTTAGCATCAAGATAGTCGTTTATCTGGCCGAGCAGGTCTTTCGGGAAATTGGGATTGTCGTAGATAATATTCTGGAACCCGGTGGCCAGATGGACTTCGGCCGTGCCGTTGGCCGGGAATTTGTCAAAGGCCGCGTCCGGCAGGGTGGACGCTCCGTGCTGGACCGCGCCGGCCATCCCGAATTCCTTGCGCGCGATATCGGACAGCGTCTTGAGCGTGTCGAAGTCCAGTTCCACCCGCGCGATAGTGCCGTCCGGCAGGACCACGCCGCCGTGCGTCGTGCCCGTCTGGACGCTTATCTTGGATATGCCTGTAAGTCCTGGTTTCAGGAAGGAACGGTATTGTTTCATAAACGCGCGCAGTTCTTCGGGCGAGCTGTTCTGTTTGCCGACTTCGCCGATTTCGCCGCCCACGGAGATGGTTACCCCCTGTGGTTGGTTCTGGCGGATATATTCCGTCAGCTCGGCCGTGATTTTGGCGTTGAGTAATTGCTGTTCCTCGACCGTCGGTTTCTTTAAGTCAACCAGCGTTGAGGCGTCGATGTCGATGTTATAGAACCCGGCGTCGATTGCCTTCTTAGTCAGTTTCTTAAGTTCTGATATCTCGGTGGCCGGGTCGGCCGCGTATTTCTTTGACGACACCTGGAAATGGTCGCCCTGGATAAAGACCGGGCCCTTGTAATTCTCTTTGACCGCGGCGGCGATGACGGCGCTGGCGTATTCGGCCGGGTCCTGCTGTGTGTATTTAATTTCGCTCCGGGCAATCTCAAATATGAATGCGCCGACCTTGTGTTTGAGAGCGGCGCGGAATACGGACCGGGCTACTTCATAAGTCAGGCCGCGGATATTTATGGCCGGCACGGTTTTATTGTGATAGACGCCTTTGGCCGCGGCCTCGTATAATTTCTGGATGCTGGACGGGATTACGCCGGCCGAGGCGGCATCTGCCCTGATAGCGCTATAGGATTTGTCTTTTTCTGCTTTATCGGTTGCGAATACATAGCTATAAATAAGATTATCCACCATATGCATTACTCCTTTCATCTTATCCATCCAAACTTCTTAATAAACTCGGACGGGGTCAGTTTTGCATACCGGGCCAGTTTTGCCAGTTGCGCGCGGTTCGTGAAATCTTCCGGCTCCAGCCGTATCATATACGAACGGGCTACTTCGTATGTCTCGGTTGAGACATCCACATAGCGTATCTTGGTCTTGCCCGTTTTCGGGTCGATGATATCCGGGAAATCAATATGGGTAATCCGTCCGCCCTGGAGGCAGACCATCGCGCCGGTGACGCCGTTCTGGAGCATCTTGCTGGCGCCGTAGCCGAGGTCGCGGGTGTACTCGCCGTCAAACGGGATGGGCGGGGCAGAGCGGAGTTCGTAGCCGATGTCTTTGTCAACAACGGTTATCTTGATGCCGCGTGCGTCCAGCCTGGACTTGACATCGTTCTTGAGCAGTTTCCCGATATCGATTTCCGAGAGCCGGAGATGGTCGTGTTCATCGCGTTCCGCTCCGGTCAGCGCCGGGTCGCCGGGCGCCAGTTTTTCGGCCAGTCCTTCGGCAATAATAGCCACGCCGTGCGCCTTGCCCATTGATAGCCGCTTGATAATGGCGCCTTCCAGGATGTCGCTTATCTGCGATAACCTGATAGTCTTTTCCCTGAACTCTTCGGCGATAATCGCCAGTGTCGCGCCGGCTGATTTGGCAATGCCTAATGCCAGATGCCCGGCCTTGCGGCCCATAGTAACGATAAAATACCAGCGGTTGGTTGTGACCGCGTCCTCCATTATATTCTGGACAATCTGGACGCCGTAATGCCGGGCCGTCTGGAACCCGAAGGTGGACCGGTTATCGGGCAACGGTAAATCGTTATCTATGGTCTTGGGCACGTGGATGATATGAATCTTGCCTTTGGTCTCTTTGGCGATAACGCTGGCCGTGTAGGCCGTGTCATCGCCGCCGATTGTTATCAGCCTGTCCGCGCCTAATTTCAGGAGCGTATCAATCACATTCCTGAGCTTGTGTCTATCTTTGGTCGGGTTCTCGCGCGAGGTCCGGATGATTGAACCGCCGGTGAAATGTATCCTTGAGACATCGCTGATTGTCAACGGGACAATCTGTGTGGCA
>JACQXL010000005.1 GCA_016208805.1 Planctomycetota bacterium
TTGCCACCTCGTAATCCTGGCTCATTCCCATTCAAAGATATTTCAGTTCACTGTCGCCGGTCTGCCGGCGCAATTGGGCCAGTAACTCGCGCAGTTGCCTAAAATACGGGCGGCAGACCTCGGCCGTTTCGCTTGTCTTAAGCAACGGCGTGATGGTCATCAGTCCGCTAATAACGATGCCTCCGTCACTTTTTAGATTATCTATTTTCTCCTTTATCTGGCTATAAATATTGAACAAATCCTGCGGCGTTATTCCGAACTTGGTTTCTTCGCTGCTGACATTCACCTGAAGCAGGGCGCTGATATATTTATTCTGTTTCTGCGCTTCTTTATGGAGCGCCTCGGCCAGCCGGACGCTGTCAACCGAGTGGATAACTTCAAACAGTTCCACGGCCTTCTTGACCTTATTGGTCTGCAGATGGCCAATCAGGTGGTGCCGGAATCCGTCCGTCAATCTGCCGAACTTGTCGGCGGCTTCCTGTACCCGGTTTTCGCCGATATCCGTCTGGTCGAGTTCGCCCAGCAGGGCAATCGTTTCGGCCGGCACGGTCTTGGTCACTGCTACCAATTGTATCTCAGCCGGGTCGCGTCGGCTCCTTTCCGCCGCCCGGCGAATCCGTTCGCGCACCGATTCAAGATTACGTCTTAAAACTTCTATCGCGGGAGCAGACATAGCGAATAATTTCACTATACCAAGAAAGTGGACAAAGTCAAATAAATTTGTTAATAACCGTAACCACGAAGGCACGGAAGCCCGAAGACATCCCACTGGGATAAACTGCATGGTTTCGTGTTTTGGTAATTTCGCCACGTCATACCGACATGGTGTGATGTTTTCGTGGTAAGGCAATTATATGAAAGCGTTAGTGTTATTATCCGGCGGGCTGGACAGCACCCTGGCCGTCCGGTTGATGCAGGAGCAGAATATTGATGTGGAAGCGCTCCATTTTACCACCATCTTCTGCAACTGCACTTCAAGCAAAGCAAGTTGTCATTCCGAATCCGATTACCTGGCCTCCAAGTTCAATGTGCCGATTAAGGTGATTAACAACACCGCGCCGTTTATAGAAGCGGTCAAGCGCCCGAAATACGGCTATGGCAGTAATATGAATCCCTGTATTGACTGCCGGATAAATATGTTCAAGTCGGCCCGTAAATATATGACTGAGTCCGGCGCATCGTTTGTCGTTACCGGCGAGGTGCTCGGCCAACGTCCGATGTCACAGCGTAAACAGGCAATGCGGCTGATAGAAAAGGAATCCGGTCTGGCCGGGCTGGTCCTGCGGCCGCTTTCGGCGCACCTGCTGGAAGAAACCATCCCGGAAAAGAATGGATGGGTTAACCGGGCTAAATTGCTGGCTATCAAAGGGCGGTCGCGTAAGCCGCAGCCGGGTTTCAGCGCACGGATGAAGGACCTCCTGACCTATGAGCCGGAAGCCTCAACGAACGATATGCAACTGCTCAAGTCCGGCCGCTATTTCCGGTTTGATAAGCACACCAAGGCGATAGTCGGGCGCGATGAGACCGATAACAAGGTGATTCAGGCCAGGGCGCAGGCAGGGGACTTGTTACTGGAGGTCAAAGATGAACCCGGTCCGGTAACATTGCTACGCGCCAATAATGGGGCGGTCACGCCGGCCAATATCCGGTTAGCCGCATCACTCACGGCCAGGTATGCGGATGTGGGCAAAGCCATTCAAGTCAGCGTCAGCGTCCGTAAAGCATTGACGGATGAACCGGCCAGCGTTGTTCAGGTCACGCCATCCAATCAAGCCGAGATAGATAGGTATATGGTGCAGGTCAATCCCGCTCTTTGACTCCCAAAGAGCGGGATAAGAGCCAGTAAGTCGCTCCGCTCCAACTGGCTCTAAACAAAAACCCCGCTCTTTGCGAACCAAAAAGCGGGGCATAATTGCAGAGCCTTAGGCTATGGGCTCTTAACCACTATTAGCCCAAGGACTCCGGAGAGGGATATTATTGCATAACCCGTTATATTATATAGGGCAAATACCGTGCCAACGACTCTGATATTTCGGCGGAAATTATTGCCGGTTTGCCCGTAATCGGCTTATTTACTGCGAAAGGAGGACGACGGGAAATCTAAAATAATTATTGCGCCGGAAGTGAGGGCGGAAATATTTTCCGCCCGACCGGAAATTATTACCACCCGTACCACAAAGACCCCGTGGGTCATCTTTGTGTTCTTTGGCACGTCATACCGACATGGTGTGATGTCTTTGGGGTGAACTACAACTTGCCGAATATCATCCGTCCGGCCTGTGTCTGGAGCGAACTGGTCACGATGATGTTGACCTTCTGTCCTGGTTGGGCTCCTCGCCCTGTCGGACAATCTTTATCTCCATCGGCTCGGACGGCAGAACCACCGGCCGGAGGGCGTTGGCCAATGTATTGACATTGACCACGTCAACGCCCTGGACCTGGGCGACCTTGGCCAGGTTGAAATCGTTGGTCAACAGCCGTCCGCTGATGTTCTGGGCGAACTTAACCAGTTTATCATCGGTCTTTTCTATATAGGGGATTTCAACATCGCTAATCTGGATATCCAGTTTTTTGTTCTTGAGCATTGTATCAAGGATTTCCAGCCCGTGCCGGCCCCGGACCCGTTTGAGTCTATCCGAGAGGTCGGCCAAATTCTGTAGTTCCTGCAGGATGAATTTCGGGACGATAATCGGGCCGTCAATGATGCCGGTCTCGCAAATTGCGGTAATCCGGCCGTCAATAATCACGCTGGTGTCAATGACCAGCGGCCGGCCGCCTTTTTCCTTGCGTGAGAGTTCCACAAACGGAATCACGAACTTGAAATCGTCCTTACTCCGGATAATCGCTATCATTGACAGGAAACAGAACAGGAACGTCACGGCGAACTGGAAATAGTCCTGGAATCCGGGCGTATCCTGGCCCATTTTCTGCACCCAGTCCAGCATATTCATAGCGCTGATGAATAAACTTGAGATAATGAACCCGAAGACCACGCTGAACATCACGATGGAAATCGTGCCGATGAACCGCCTGGTGAACCCGAATTCCACCACGATGAATACCAGCGACAGAAGAATCCCAATCGCCACGCCTAACAGCCCGTTGCCGGACGGGGTGAACAGTTTCTCAATATGCCAGCCGATGACCGCGCTGATAAGGACAAATATGCCCCGCAGGATATGCAACATATAATTCCTTTCTTTTTGGTAAGCGGATTTAGCGGATATAACGGATAATTATAAAATATCAGATAAATCGGTTCAATCCGCTTACTGATTATGTCTTCTCAAACGGTTCAAACAGTTTCTTGTATTCCTCCTGTGCGTAGCGGTCGGTCATCCCGGAAAGATAATCCGCCACGGCCTGATGTAAACCAACGCCTTCCTGTTGGGACAGTTTCTGATAATATATCGGCAGTCCGGCCGGTTTATCTATATAGGCATTGAAAAGTAATTCTATGAACCGCTTGGACTTCTCGGCCATTCGGACTACCCGGTAATGGCGATAGACGTTCTTATACAGGAAATCCTCCAACTCCTTGCGCTGGGCGGCGACTTGCTCCGAAAAGGCAATCAATCTACCGCTCCGACGTGCATCTGCCACGTTTTTAATATTGGATTCCTTGAGCAATCTAATGGAGTTATTGACCAAATCCGTGGCCATTATATTGATAAGCGTGATGATGGTCTGGGGGCGGAAGAACTCCGGTGGCGTATCCCGATGTTTGCTTGATGCGGTCTGCCAGAGTTGGACATCCTTAAGGTCAGCGTCTTTAGTCAGGTTGCCCCTGATGCCGTCGTCTAAATCGTGGTTGTCGTAGGCAATCACATCAGCCGCATCAACCACCTGCGCCTCTAAGAGCGGCTGCCATTCAGGGTGATACTCGGCCGGTATCTGGGGTTTGTCATAGGCGGTCTTGTGCTTTACCAGCGACTCGCGCACCTCGTAGGACAGGTTCAGGCCGGTGTATTGGGGATAACGGCGTTCCAGCAGTTCCACCACGCGCAGTCCCTGTGCGTTATGCTCAAACCCGCCGTAACCTTTCATCAGCTCGTGGAGCGCTTCTTCGCCCGCGTGACCGAAGGGCGTATGGCCCAGGTCGTGCGCTAAGGCGATGGCCTCGGTCAGGTCCTCGTTCAGGTTCAGGGCGCGGGCGATGGTCCGGGCAATCTGGGTTACTTCAATGGTGTGGGTCAGCCGGGTGCGGTAATGGTCGCCCTCGTGGTTGACGAACACCTGGGTCTTGTATTCCAAACGCCTGAAGGCGGTGGAATGGATGACCCGGTCGCGGTCGCGCTGGAAAGCGGTGCGGTAATCGTGCTCCGGCTCCGGGTAGCGCCGGCCCAGAGACTCGGCGCTCTTCATCGCATACGGCGCCAGCAGTTTGGACTCCTGGCTTTCAAGTTCGGTCCGGGTTGACATAGCCGCACTATAGAACATTTAGCGGCTAATGCAATAAAAACCCTACCACGAAAACACGAAAGATAATTATTATAAGGAAACCAGGAGGCCAAGAATCTTGGTTTCTTGGTCTCCTTATAAACTTACCGGATGTAACCCATAAGGTAAATCTCTGCTGCCGTTGTCACCCCATCCCGATACACGCTGGTCACAAACTTGCGATTAGCATCCAGCGGGACTAACACGTTCACATAGTTGGTGAAATCCTTGGCGGCCGTGTCCAATCGGTAGAGCGGGGCCGGGTCAACCGTCGGCTTGGCATAGAACTGTGCCTTGTAGCCGTAGAGTATCGGACTGGCGCCCGCGTGCGTCATCACGAGCATCGCATATTTCGCGCCGACCGG
>JACQXL010000006.1 GCA_016208805.1 Planctomycetota bacterium
GGTCATAGATGTCTATAACAACGGCGGGGCTTATACATCTGATTGAGCGTAGCGAACCACTGATTAACACAGATTAAGAAAACGGATTTACGCAGATTAAGGAGAAGAATTATGTATAGATTATGGATGATATCTGGAATTATACTGACCTTGGTGCTGTCGGCCTGCGGGAGTGATAAGAAGTCTGATGCCGGCAGTAGCAGCGCCGGAACGGTGGTGATTGTCGGCGAGGTCGGCACGGGCTACAGCGTGGTCTATGTCCCGCCCAAGAATATATTTGAGAAGTTCTGCTCTATTTTCACGCCGAATAAGGCGTTCGCCGCCTGGACCGGCGGGGGTGTAAATAAGGTTATTGCCATACAGGTGGAAGGCGGATACATAGGTTCGTATTTCATCCAGACCGCTAAAGAGGCAACCCTTGGCACAGACGGCAAATTCAGTCTATCGCTGGAAAAGGACAAGGACTGGATGCTTCTGCTGGTGGACACAACCGCCCCGACCGATAAAGAGAAATTCGTCGGTTATGTCTCGCTCAAGGTGGATGCGACCGATAATCTGCTGATGGTCCCGGCCACCACTGCATCATCGGGCACGCTCAACCTTGGCAAGGTTGATAAATCCGGCGACGAGGCAGTTTCCACCAATGCGGTCACGGCTACCAACTTTGCAATGACGGCCGATGGACTGATGGCGCTGGCCAAGAACGATGAACTCTTCAAGGCCGTTAAGAACATCTTTATTAATTACAAGAACGGGACATATTACAATCTCAGGCCTGATTTTAAGTGGGAAGGACAATATAACAGTTTGAAGAACAATTTCCAGGATGCGGCGGCTTATAACTTTGTATCTTACCAGTTCCAACTTGATACCAATGACGGGTTAACACTAAATGATATCTGTGATGCCGATGGCGGCGTACCGCTGAAACTGATGGAGTTATACCCGCCGGCCGACGTGCCGACCAACGGCGGCGCGATTACTTACAGCCCGACCGCGCCTCTGTCTAATTCTAATCTCCAGTCGCCGGCTCTCCGTGCAGATGGTTTAAGAGAAGTCTGGAGTTCCGGCAGTTCGGTGTTCTATGCCGGCGAGGGCACCTATGACGGCGGCGCAACGTTGTCTTACAGTTGGGCTTCCCGTATGTTAACCGGAACCGTCCCGGCCGGATACTGGACCTATAAGATTGGCGGCGTTACCAAGGGCGAATTTGATTGCGCCGTGGCCACGCCGCTCACCACCGATTTCAAGATTAAGGGCTTTGTGCCGGTGATTAGGGTTAATACCGATGCCACTGATAAAATCACTTCTGTTGATGTCAAATGGTATACATTGAGCGGGACAAGTTATACTGAGGTTACGGATACCAGCGCGCTTAAATACCTCATCAGCGCCGATATGTCTATCGGGAACCAGTATGGCGGCACAAGGAAGACTGATAAACTAACGTTTGACTCCACGATGTCGTCTGCCACGCCGACGATGACCTGGTATTTCGGCACGGCCGGCAGCGACCCGGCCCAGCAGGCCGAGAGTTTTATGATATTCTACAGCATCGGCGGGGTCGGCCACTTCTTTGAGTGGTTCAGGTAAAATTGTCAAATTTGATTTTTAACGCTCTGCTCCCTACAGGGTACCTAAGAGAGCCATTCCAGATACTACCCTGAACCGTTCCCGGATAGCCCTTGAGCCGTTCAGGGAATTATCCGCCTATGTTGCCGGAACTACGACTGACGGCTCGTAGAAATAGACGGGGCCGTTCAGGGAAGCCCCCGCCACCATTGCCGGAACTACCCTTGACCGTTGTGGGAACTACCCGCAACCGTTGCTGGAACTACCCCCGACCGTTACGGGAACACCCCGCAACCGTTGCTGGAACTACGCCGAGCCGTTCCCGGAACTACCCCCAACGGCTCCAGGAACTATAGGTGGGGGTATCAGGGGGATAGGGAGGGGGTATGGCCACCCCTTTCCAGCCCAAAAATCGTCTGTTTTGGGGTAATTCGTGCGCAGTTGAGACGGAATAGCCATAAGATTTTGAGGGATAAAATCTGACTTTTGGCAGGTAAGGATAAAATTAGGGTTGACAGTCAAGCCCAAATTTAACTTTGGCGGATGTTCGCCCCCGTCCGAATCCCGACTCATCTAACCCAGTTGGTCTTATAGCGCGCCTGTTTGATGCCGTCCATTTCGGCAATATACCTGCGTATTACTTCCAGCCCGAATGGCCTGGGTTCTATTTGATAGTCTTTCAGCCCTTTTGTTTTGACCGGCGTGCCGCGGCTGTCTATATTTATCCCGAAGTGAATCTTGGTGGAAACAGGCCTGACGGTCGCGATGGAAATGGATAATTTACAGGCGCCGTCGTATAAATCATCGCCAATACGTTTGAGTCTGGATTCCCCCGTGCGGGGGAATGACATAAAAGAATCCTTTACAATGCAGGCGAATAATCGCTGGCGCAGGATGGCGCGTTCCAAGTCCGTCTCAAAATGCTCTATGATAAAATGTAACATCAGCCGGCTGTAGATTTTGCTCTTGTGGCGTTTGTCTTCCTCGTCCACCATCTTGTCAAACGGGATATTACAGCCGCCGATAAAGCCGACGATACTGTCGCCCTTGATGCCGAATTTCTTGTAGGCCCAGAGCGATTCTATCTGCGCGCCGTTATAATTGAGCCGTTGGGGAATGAATACAGAAAGCATAGTTTAGAGCCACGGATTACACGGATTTAATCTGCGTTTATCTGTGTCCATCTGTGGCCTGGGGTTTATGTTGTTCGTATAGACAATAAATTCTTTATAACCTCAAGTGCAGTCAAGATACTTTTGGCTCTCAGTGATTTATAATATTCAGGTTTGTGTATCGGCTTATCAACCTTTCTTTCGCCTTCCAACAGAGTAAGAATGTTTAAGTCAATATCAAAATATGAGAGTAATGTATGGGTGGACGGGCTTCCGTATTTTATACTATTCGTTGACGAGTAATCGCCGCCTAACTGGCTTTCTAATTGCAGTAAGACAAAGGATAAATCAGGATAGACCTGCTTGAATAAGGTAAAATCAACCAGGATTCTCTTAAGCATGGCATTTTCCGTATATGCCTTGCATTCCATTGCCATCTTGAATTTCCCGTCTACATAGACATGAATATCGGTCTTGAGCGTATAGTAAAAATCCTTAATGTTATCTTTAATGTATTTCTTAACTTCCGGGCTTTTGATTCTATTGAGATACATTTCATTTAAGGGGATTTTTACGGTCTGCTTTTCGGTTGATAATCTTTTGGGTCTATTGCCCAATTCTGCCCAGGCAATTTCCACCAAACTCTTGCCTAAACTTTCAACCAGCATACCCTTGCCGGCCCTGATAATACCGCCATAGGCGCGGTCTTCTGAATCTTTTGCCTTTGAGTCAATGCCCTTAACCAGAAATTCATAGGCATTGATAAGCGATTGGACGCCCTTTGATGATTTCTTGCTCATACTGGCTGGAATAAACTCGTTTCAATAGATGTTTTCTTGAGGCGGTCTTCGGCCTTTTTACAATATTCGCCTGAAATATCAATGCCGATATATTTACGGGAGAGTTTTTTAGCCATAGCGGTAGTTGTTCCGGCGCCATTGAAAGGGTCTAAGGCCACATCGTCTTGATAACTGAATAGTTTCAGCAGCCGTGTTATCAGTTCTTCCGGGAACATCGCCGGATGCCCGAATTCCTTCATATTTCTTTCCGGCGCGATAACCCATTTGGCATAGACCCATTTCTTAAACTCATCGCCTATAATATCAATCTTGTTAGATGAACCGAACTTTTTATGAGAGACCTTACAGAATATTTCCACAAACTCCCATGTATATTTCAGGTAAGGCATACTCGGACTGCACCAACTCCCCCAGGCCGTATATTTGCAATTATAATTGTTCTTTTCCCAGAGAATCTCACCTTTCCAGAGAAGTCCGAGGTCTAACATTTGTTTAGAAATAATATGGTGGGTTGGGATGTAATCTGAAAATAAGGGCTGGACATTGACACAAAACCTTCCGCCGGTCTTCAGCACTCTGGCGCATTCTGTCCAGACCTTATTTAGTTTGCCGAAATAATCTTCCCATTTGACTGCGTCATTCTTATGGTCGTTATCATAATCCAATCCAAAATTGTAGGGCGGTGAGGTAATGATAATATCTATGGATCTATCCGGTATTTCTTTCAGGATTAACTCGCTATCGCCGCAGATAATCTTATTTGACCATTTAGACAAATCCACGGGTTTGTCAGGCGAATGATGAACGACTTGATATTTAGTCCCGCCCCGAATAAACTCTTTTTCTATGCGGTTCTTGACCTTGCGTTCTTTCTGAAGCAACTTATTATCAGGGTAATGATTGGGCTTGAACGAAACGGCTTCCTCTTTTACTAAATGTTTCTTGGGCTTTCTCGTTTTATACTTTAGTGAGTGAGAGAGTCCTCTTTTCATCATATCAGATTACCTCAATGTTTCTTTCCATTTCTCCCAGGCCTTGATATCTTTGCCGAAGTCCTGTTTGGTGAGTGTTTTTAGTGATTGTAATGCGGCATAGGCCACGCCCGGGCTGACATCCTCAAGGTGGTGAATCAAGCCGTCAACTGCTTTGGAGTCTCCAATTTTACCCAGTGATTGCGCTGTGCTTCTGCGTACCTCTGAAGAGGTATCGTCTTCAAGGGTTTTGAGTAACGGTGTCACGGCTGAAGTATCGCCTATTTCGCCCAGCGCCACGGCCGCATCCTGGCGGACATACGGGCTGGGGTCGGCCAGCGCCTTAATCAATGCCGGTGTGCCTTCTTTATAATTGAATTTGCCTACATAGCGTGCGGCCAGCGCCCGAACCAACGGGTCCGGGTCATCCGTCACCAGTTCGGCATATAGTTTGAGATACTTTGATACGTCGCCGGACCGGGCCGATTTCATCAGCCACTGGTGGCGTAAATCAGGGTCGGTGGAGGAAATAGACGGCTTGGGCGAGGAACAGGAAAACATACTCACCGCAGAGACGCAGAGAGCGCAGAGATAGACATTTAGTTTCATATTTATTATTTATAGTCTATTAATTGAGAAGGATATGTCAAGGTTTAATCCGTGAAATCCGTGGCTGGGATTTTACTTGGTGAAGCGGTCGGTCTGGCCGACCTCTGTCCCGTATGAAAGGATGGCCTTGGATAATCTTTCGGCTATTTCCTGGCGGTATGATTCATCGGCCATATGACGGGATACTTTCTTATTGGAGATAAAATCCATTTCCACCAGCAGGGCCGGGCACTCGCTTTGCTTGATGACCCGGAAGTTTGCCTTTCGGATACCGCGGTCGTCGGTCGGCAGTTTACGGAACGATTTCTTGATTTCCCGCGCCAATTCCATAGTCTGCGTTTCGTATTCGTCTTTCAACAGATACGAAAGCATCTTGCGGGCGTCCTTATCAATCGGTTCGGGGGTGCCGATTTTATCGGCCGTAACCGCCGGGGTAGAGCCGTTCTTGTCCGGGCAATAATAAATCTCAAAGCCCTGAACAGATGAATCGGCCGACCAGTTGGAATGGATTGAAATGAACAGGTCCGGGTGTTCGCGGTTGGCGATATCGGCCCGGCGCTGGAGGTCTTCGTTCAGGTTGGCCGAGAGCGAGACATCCCGTTCGCGGGTCATTATCACCTTGATGTCTTCCTGCTCCAGCAATTTCTTGAGCCGTTTAGCCACGTCCAGGTTAATATCCTTCTCCAGGAGTCCGTTTTTGCCTTTAGCGCCGCGGAAATCGCCGCCGTGGCCCGGGTCAATCACTATCTTCTTCAAACCGTGCCGGGTTTTGTCTTTAGTTGTCGTCTCGTCTTCCTGATGCGGTTGCAGGAGGACCGTTTCCACTTTAGGCACATCGCGCTCGGAGATGGCCAGTTCGCCGTTGACCGTGCCGAGCCGGTCGTTAAGAACCGTCAATTTCTCGTTAATCAGGATACTGGACATCCCCGGTGCGGCGATGATGGAGTAGCCGTTGCCGGAAAATATCTCCCGGCCGGTCAGCGTATCCTTCTCGTGCCGGAGATTGTATTTCTCAGCCAGTTGGGTGATAGCAATGTAAGTGATATTCTCCACGGCCGGCGTGAACTGACCCGTAAATAATATGATTGATGCTAACGCAACAAACAGTGTCTTTCGCATATATACCTCATCGGATTCTTATTATAAAATCTTGAGTATCTTTGTTAAATATGATTTGGTGTAGTTCTATTGAGATCATTTGTTTTCCCTCGTGTCATTGCGAGGAACGAACGAAGTGAGCGACGAAGCAATCTCGAAACCGAGTAGATTGCCACGCCCTGACGGGCTCGCAATGACATAAAAGATAATATGCCAGATTTACACCGGCTTAAGACCTATCCGATAAAAGAGCGCAAGAATCTTGTCCGGATAGAGCAATTTGCCAAACTTATTAAACCATCCAAAGAGTTTGCCGCATTCTTTGATTCGTTGCCCGATATCCTGGGCGGGCGTGATTTGAACCGCTTGATTGATGCGATTGTCCGGGCGCATCAGAATAAACACTTGGTCGGTGTCGGCCTGGGCGCGCATATTATTAAATGCGGGCTTTCTACTGTTATTATTGACTTGATGGAACAGGGCGTGATTAAGGCCGTGGCGCTGAACGGCGCTGGCGCAATCCACGATTACGAGATATCGTTGATTGGCGCCACATCCGAGGATGTCGGCGAGACAATCAAGAACGGCCGGTTCGGCATGGCCGAAGAGACTGCCTTCGCCTTCGCACGCGCCTGCCGTGAAGCCACACAGAAGAAAGAGGGATTGGGCAGGGCATTCGGGAATATGATTATCAAGGATAAAAATAAGCACGCTGATTATAGTATTATGGCGACCGCGGCCAAACTCAATATCCCCTGCACGCTCCATATCGCCATCGGCACCGATACGGTTCATATGCATCCCTGTATTTCCGGTGATGAACTGGGTAAAGCCGCCCTGGCTGATTTCCATATCTTTACGGATGTCATCTGCAAACTTAATAAAGGCGTCTGGCTGAATATCGGCTCGGCCGTGATTCTGCCGGAAGTATTCCTGAAGGCGGTGGCCATTGCCCGCAACCTGGGCCATAAACTACAGGAATTTACTACGGCCAATCTGGATATGATACAGCACTACCGCCCGCGCCAGAATGTCACCGGCCGGCCGGTCAGCGATGGGATAAATATCACGGCTCAACACGAGATAATCCTGCCGCTTTTGAGGTTAGGAGTATTGAGCAAATTATGAAAGACTTGATTAACAAACTCGGCTCGCCCCGGATTATGGTTGTCGGCGACATCATTCTTGATAAGTATATTTATGGCACAGTAAACCGGATATCGCCTGAAGCGCCCATCCAGATATTAAATGCCCAGCATGAAGAATTACGTCTGGGCGGTGCGGCCAATGTGGCGCATAATCTGGTAACGCTCGGCGCCCGGGCATCTATTTGCGGCGTCATCGGCGGGGATGACCCCGGCCGCGCCGTTAAAACCATCGCCCGTAACACCCATATCAATACTGGCGGACTGTTTATTGACCCGGCCCGCACCACACCGGTCAAGACCCGCCTGATTGCCCATAACCAACAGGTTTTAAGGGTAGATAATGAAAAACCGTCTCCGGTTTACACCGCAATAGAACAACGGCTGATAAAATACCTGAAAGCCAATATAAAGAATTACGACGCTATCCTTGTCTCGGACTATAATAAAGGTACCCTGACCAATACCTTACTGAAAACTCTTACTTCGTTAGGCCGGGCGCATCGCAAACCGATTATTATTGACCCCAAGGGCAAAGATTATCGCAAATATTATAGAGCCACGGCGATTACGCCGAACCGGCAGGAGGCGGAATTAGCCACAGGTATTGAGATAACTGATGCTGCCTCACGCCGACAGGCGGCACGGGAACTTGTTAACAATGCCAAACTTGACTTTGTGATTATCACCTTGGGCGAGAAAGGACTATATTTACTGGATAAGAAAGGTAAGGAGTTCTACGACCCGGCCCGACCCCTGAGGGTCTATGATGTCACCGGCGCGGGCGATACGGTTTTAGCGACATTGGGCATTGCCTTTGCCGGCGGATTAAACTACACCGACGCATTACATCTGGCCAACCTCGCGGCCGGCGTGGTGGTCAGCAAGGTCGGTACTGCCACCGTCACCAGGCAGGAAATCATTGAACATTACCGGAATCTGAATGACTCGGTCAGCGGGAATAAATTAGTGTCCCTGAAAGAACTATCCGATGCCTTAAAGAATAAACGGCCTGCCGGTAACAAGATAGTCTTCACCAACGGCTGTTTTGATATCCTTCATCCCGGTCATATTGCCACATTAGAATTTGCCAGTTCTCAGGGCGATATTCTGGTGGTCGGACTGAATTCAGACAAATCAGTCCAGCGGATAAAAGGGCCGGGCAGACCGATTATGAATCAGGCCCAGCGGGCCGGAGTTCTGGCCGGCCTGGCGGCTGTGGATTATATCGTTCTGTTTGACGAGCCCACGCCTATAAAACTCATCAAGGCCATTAAACCGGATGTCCTGGTCAAGGGTGCGGACTGGAAACAAGACAAAATAGTAGGCAGGCAGTATGTGGCTAAAGTATTAATCGTTCCTTTAGTAAAAGGACTTTCTACCACAGATATAATTAAAAGGATAAAACGAGCCACAGATTACACAGATTAAATCCGTGAAATCCGTGGCAGTGATGGGATGGTAAAATGAAAGATGTAATATCAAATATAACCTATCAGTTAATTGAATTAGCCGAGATAAAGTATAGTATGCTCGGCCAGGCAGACGTAATTGCCCGCATCGCCGATAAAGTCATCAGGGCGCTCAAGTCCGGAAAAAAGGTAGTGCTGTTTGGTAACGGCGGCAGTGCGGCCGATGCCCAGCACATCGCGGCCGAGATTGTCGGCACATTCAACCGCCGTAACCGTAAGGCACTGCCGGCTATTGCGCTGACTACTAATACATCTAATCTAACGGCTATCGGAAATGACTTCGGGTTTGATAATGTATTTTCCAGACAGGTGGAAGGGCTGATTAATAAAGGCGATGCGGTGATTGCCCTGTCCACAAGCGGCAACTCTGCCAATGTGCTGAACGGTATCAAGGCGGCCCGCCGGAGCGGGGCTTTTACCATAGGATTTACGGGCAGCAAAACCAATAAACTAAAGAAACTGGCCCATCTTTGTTTCCCGGCGCCTGCGACACAGACACCAAGAATCCAGGAATGCCATATTACGGTCGGGCATATTATCTGCGAGTTGATAGATAACGCCTTTAAGTAAACTGATTTAACGGATTTATCGGATTAATCTGCTCAATCCGCTTACTAACGATGATTTATTATATTATCTGCGCGGTTACCGGCTATCTCATCGGTTCTATACCGTTCGGGTATATCTTGGTGAAACTGATAAAGGGAATAGATATCCGCACGGTAGGTAGTGGTAATATTGGGGCAACAAATGTGGCGAGAGTGCTTGGATTACCGTGGGGAATATTGTGTTTTTTATTAGACACAGCAAAGGGTTTTCTTACTGCTTGGTATATATTTGATTTAGTTCTTCTGCTTCAGCACTATTTCGTTGGTGATAGCTATAATAACTTTGGACACGATATAATTATATCTTGTGTAGGACCGACTATTCCTATTGGTCTCACGGTTATTATAGGGCATCTTTTCCCTGTATATATTCGTTTTAGAGGTGGTAAAGGGGTTGCTACAGGTCTTGGGGTTTTCCTTGCTTTAATGCCTAAATCTACTTTAATTGCATTGGGTATTTGGCTGGTGTTTTTATTGACATTACGCTATGTTTCTTTGGCATCCATTATGGCTGCTATAGCATTAGCCATAAGTTGCTATTATGAAATTTACATGTTCTCGCAATATGGAATTTACATGTTCTCGCAAACCGTATTCACAATTAAATATGAGGAGTGGTGGAAATGCGAAGTAATCAGTTTAATATCTATTTCTCTTGTTTCGCTGTTAATTATCCTTAAGCACATCCCCAACATCAAGCGTTTGATTGTCGGCACCGAGCCGAAGGTGCGGTTATGGGGAAAGAAATCGTCCACTTAAGCCCCTAAAAACCTCTAAAATCCCCCTTAAGTGGACACTTAATGGACACTTCCAACGATATATTTCCCTGATTTTGTGCTTAAATATTACCGGCAGGGATATACCGGAGGGGGACATCCCTGGGGTGTAGCATAGACACTACCCTACCGTCTATGGGACACTACCCTACCGTCTATGGGACACTACCCTACCGTCTATGGGACACTACCCTACCGTCTACTGGGATATACCCGTATCCCCTTGTCCGGGGTCCGTGGTATAGAACAAGATTATCTTGACCCATTAATCAAAAATGGCTAAACTCAATTAATTAATAATGCCACGCAGACCAACTTTTATCAGGTTATCAGATGCCCAGAGGAAAGAGGTTACAGGGTTTATACATTATTGCCAGACCACGCGGGGCAAACTCCGTGACTGCATCCATGGTCAGGTCATCTGGTTTTCCGATAGAGGATTAAGTGTCAGTCAGATTGCTCGGCGGTTACATATTGCCAAATCAGTTGTCTGGAAATGCTTCAAAAACTACAGGGAGAAAGGAATTGAAGGATTGAAAGGGGCCAGAAACTTTACCTCACACAAATACTGATGAAAGACCGCAGGTATAACATTCTTGTTTTAGGCGATGGCGGATGGGGCACGGCTTTGGCGATTCTGCTCCATAATAACGGCCATAAGGTCACGCTCTGGAGCAAGTTCCCGGAGTATGCCGAATACTTAAGACGTCACCACGAAAACACGAAATTTCTCCCCGGCGTCAAAATACCCCATGATATTTCCATTATCCCTGGAAATATCAAATCCGAAATCCGAAATCCGAAATCCGAAATAGTGGTGATGGCCGTGCCGACCCAGTATTGCCGCAGCGTCATCAAGGAATTACCGCCGCTCTGCCGGGTTCCCATCGTTTCCGTAGCCAAGGGCATAGAACAGAAAACCCTGAAACGGCCGAGCCAGATAATCAAAGAGGTGCTCAAGACCAATACTGTCGCGGTGCTTTCCGGCCCGAGCCACGCCGAAGAGGTCGCCCGGAGACTGCCGACCAGCGTAGTGGTTGCCTCAAAAGACCAGCAGTTAGCCAGACAATTACAATTAATATTTATGAACGAGTATTTCCGGGTCTATACCCAGGGCGATGTGGTCGGCGTGGAAACGGCCGGCGCAGTGAAGAATATCATTGCTATTGCGGCCGGTATTGTGGACGGTCTGGGTTTGGGTGATAATGCCAAATCTGCCTTGCTTACGCGCGGGATGGTGGAGATTGCCCGTTTAGGCGAGGCAATGGGCGCCCGGAAAGAGACCTTTTTCGGGCTGGCCGGTATCGGCGACCTGATTACCACCTGCATCTCGCCGCACGGCCGGAACCGGGCCGTCGGACTCCGGCTCGGCAAGGGCGAGACCCTCAAACACATTCTGGCCTCTATGGAACAGGTGGCCGAAGGTATCTGGACAACAAAGGCCGCTCTGAAACTGGCCAAACAATATAAGGTGGAAATGCCTATTACCGGAGAGGTCTATAATGTCCTCTTTAAGAGCAAAGACCCCAAAAAGGCAGTATATAGTTTAATGACCCGAAAACCAAAAGCGGAGAATTAACCACAAAGACACAAAGTGACTCTTTTGTCACCCTGAGCCCTTCGCTCCCTGTCATTCTGAGGGAGCGGAAGCGACCGAAGAATCTCGTTACGCTCAGGGTAAACTCCGCGAAGGGTCTCGTTACTTATTAGATTCTTCGCTTCGCTCAGAATGACAGACGAAGGGGCTCAGAATGACACCTTTGTGACCTTCGTGCCTTTGTGGTGAAACAAATGAAGGATATTACAGTTATAATAGCGGCCGCAGGAGAAAGCAAGCGCCTCAAAGCCAAGGTGCATAAGCCCTACTTAACCATCAGCGGCAAACCGGTTCTGCTTCATAGCATCAGGACATTCAGCCGGATTCCGTCCGTTCAAGAGATTATTATTGCCGTCAACCCCAAAGACCGCAAACGAGCGCAAAGCCTGATTCATTCTATCAAGGTCGTGCCGGCCCGCCTGACCGGCCGTCAGTTCGGGCAGGTCCGGCTGGTTACCGGCGGGGCAACCAGGCAGGAATCAGTGGCCAACGGCTTAAAGGCGGTTTCGCCGAACAGCCATATTGTTCTTATTCACGATGCGGCCAGACCCTTTGTCACCAGGTCAGATGTAATAAGGTTAATCAAAGCGGTCCGCCGGACCGGCGCGGCGATTCTGGCCATCCCGGTAGTGGATACCATTAAAAGGGTCAGCCAAACAGAAAGGCAACTGATTATTGAGGAAACCATCACGCCCAGAAAATCACTCTGGGCTGCCCAGACCCCACAGGGATTCAAGAAAGAGATACTCATTAAGGCATTGAGCCATCCCGACACAAAGTGTCGGGATGCTACGGATGACTCTTTTATGGTGGAGATGATGGGTTATCCGGTAACAGTTGTCAAGGGCTCGGAGAAGAATATCAAAATTACCGCGCCGGCCGACCTCAGCCGCAGATTTTAATTGAAATAATGTAGTTATTTACTGAACTCTTGCGAAATGGGAAAAAGACCACCCGGAGAGTGTCATTCTGAGCCCGTAGGGCGAAGAATCTCGTCCCAAACCCTCATAGAACGCAGATTCTTCACGGAGTTTACCCTGAGCGTAAGTAGATTCTTCGCTTCGCTCAGAATGACAGTAAGCGAAGGGCTTCGCTCCGTTCAGAATGACAAAAGGGGCATTTCGCAAGAGTTCGGTATTTAGCCGAATGAAGCACATTGGTTATCCATAGAAGCGTTTTCTCACATTTTGTCATTCCCGCGAAAGCGGGAATCCAGAAGAAAAGAACTGGATACCTGCTTTCGCAGGTATGACATTTGAGGGCGATTTCATTCGGCTAAATAATTACAAAATAGTTAAAGGTTTATTATTTTATAACCGATATATTAATTAATACCATCTGCTCAACCGAGAGATGGCATAGATAGAGAAATCAGGAATTGGTATTCCGTGAGCCCTCGGGATACCGGAAAATAGATTTTTCCCGCCCGTGCGGGCGGGAGAGAAAGGAGCAGGTATGAAAAAGGTTGCTTTAATAGTGGGGCTTTTGGTGATAACGCTGGCGCTTAATCTTGAAGCCGGTGTATCAACCGAAAAGAATGCCTGGAATGCAAAAGACATCTCCATTTCAGGCGGGTTTGACAACACGATGCTCTACCGCGACCAGGGGTTGAACAGCGTTCTTGACGGAATGCAGACCCCGAATAAGCAGAAGAGCGATTTCATCTGGACGCCGCTGGTTACCCTCAATCTGGGCGCAGATGTGGGCGACAAGATTCTGGCCTTCGTCCAACTCCAGAACAGGCGGCTGGATAATACCGCGCTCGGCACGGCCGCCAATGTGGATTTCCTGGGCGGCGACAACACCGAACTGGCCGTGGAACAGGCCTATATCAAGATTGAGAAACTCATCTCGGACGACCTGACTCTGACCTATGGCGCGCAGAACCTCAAGTTCACGCTCCGGAAAGATGAAGGCGGTTTCTTCCTGGATGTCCTCAAATCCGAGAACTTAGCCGCACCGATTACCGAGGCGAACGGTTACCGGGGCTTCCCGTTGCCGAAAAACACCACCGAATTTGCCGGCTTTAAGTTTGATTACGGCTCGCTGAGCAAGGCCAATTATGATGCGACGTTGTTCTGGGGCATTGCCAGCGAGACCGGCGTGGCGCATGCGGATGAAAAACTGATGGGTCTGGCCGCCCGCTATAAACTGCCCGGCGGCAAGGATGAACGCGATGTCCTGCACGGCAGTTACACGATAATCGCCCAGAATGCGGCCCGGCTGAACATCCATACCATCGGACTGGGTGTTGAATATTTCAGTTCAATGCCGAACCTGGAACTCTACGGTGAATATTACACCCAGAGCGGCGACCTGGACGCCAATGTTGCACTGGACGCCTCGGCCTATCGCATCGGCGCCAAGTATGACTTCAAACAGAAGATGGCGCCTTATGTGGACGTTTCCTACTGGTTCCTGAGCGGCGGCGGCGATGCCACCACCAGTAACAACTTCTACTCATACGAGAATGTCCAGTCATCGCTGATTCTGGAAGATAATGTCTTCGGGCTTGATTTGGACAGTAACT
>JACQXL010000017.1 GCA_016208805.1 Planctomycetota bacterium
CGCTTTACCGCTTAGACACGGCCGTCAAGGACTTTACGAACTACCTGACGGTGTTGATTCCGTTGGACGCTAACCGTAAGTTCGTAACATCGGTTTACCGGGATGGGGTGACCACAACGGCAGAACTGTACTTGATGGGGTATGTCAGATAGGACATCAGGTTATTAGGGAATCAGGAAAGGGGTATCAGGATATTAGGGGATTAGGTTGCCTGATTTCCCAATCTCCTGATTTCCATCTCCTAATCGCCTAATTCCCTAATTTCTGAACTCTTGCGAAATGCATTCTCGTCTCTGTGAGACGCCCCTTATCCTATGGGGGAAAGTAGGGACAACCCTTGTGGTTGTCCGTCTTTCGTGGGCGGACAGGGATAAACCCTGTCCCTACTTCTATTTTCGCAAGAGTTCAGTAATTTCCTTTAATGCCTTTCGTGTTTTCGTGGTGTGGTTCATCGGACCCGCACGAAATCGGATATCGGCAATCCGAGTTTGGCCGTCAGCGGCGTAACCTCCCGGATAAACCTCTTGGCGTCAAGCGGATAACCGGCCGTCGGCTTGAGCGACGGCAGATGCGCCCGGAAAAAACCGTTCAATAACAGCATCTCCAACTCGCGCGTGTACTTGCAGAACATTGACGCCAGCGCCACGGTGAAATGCCGGTCTTCGGCGTCCTTGAGGAAAGAAATATCACTTGACGATGAAATACCAGAGATTAAACGATAGCGGGACAGCGAATGTGTCTCTTTAATCCTGGAAACCGCCGTGTCCGGAAAACTGTATCTCAACGGCTCATAATAATAGGTCCGACCGCCCTGCTTGCCGATATAAAAAACTCCGCTGCCGTATTCGTTGAAGATATCCTTGAGCAGCCCGGTCGTGATTTCAAACAGCAAATCGGACTTGTTGCCGTGCCGCCTGATGCCGTTATTGAACTCCAGCGCATCAACTACCCTGACCTTCGCCTCAAGAAACCTGATGGAATACCGACTCAGTTCTTCGGCCAGCAACCCGGCCAGGAATGTTATCTCCGATTCATCCGCCTTGACCGAACACCGGATGGAATCAGCGTATTTGTCAAAGCAGTTGAGCCCGCCCCCGCCTTCGCCCCGTTCGGGGTGGCTTCGGCGGGCAAGGAGGCGCGTGAATGCCAGAACAGTCCGTTCCAACGTGCCGATGCCCCGGGCCGGCTGGTATGCCTTCTTGCTGTCGCAAACCACCAGCCGGCAGGGAAGCGAAGCCCATAAATCATTGAAGTTATCAACGCCGGATTCAAACACCACCGCGGTCATTATCAGCGGCCCCAGTTTCGGCCCGTATCCGGCCTCGTCAATCCCGATTATATACATCGTAATAAGTAAACTGATTAAACAGATTTAACTGACACGAAGTGTCATTCTGACCCCGCCAAGTGGCGGGGGAAGAATCTCTAATCATTAGGAATAGACCCTTCGTCCCGATAGCCATCGGGACTCAGGGTGACCACTACGGCGGTCATCCGTTTAATCCGTTTACCATTTAAGGTTTACGATTGAAATACCACATAAATATCGTCGCCAGCGTTATAATCAGCAACCCATTCAATAAACATCCGATAACCGCAAACAGTTTCTTGCGCTCTCTATTCAGCAGTCCCTTAAGACTTATGCCGAATCCGGCCAGGGCAATCAGGGCATCGGGTACCAGGATATAAACTATCCATGAAAAAATATCCTCGGTATCGGCTTCATAGGAATGGTAAAGAAATGCCGCGGCAATGGCCGCGAAGAAAAGGAATATCCCCAGCGCGCCCAGCACCGTACCCGTTATCCCCTGCCCGCTGTGCGGTAATTCCTTATCCATAACCGTATTTACCACAGAGGCACGGGGGCACGGAGAACCTAATTGGCCTTTTTCCTCCGTGTCTCTGTGTCTCCGTGGTTAAGCATTAAAGTTTCCAGCGCAGGAACAGCGTGAAACTGAAATTAAAGAATGTCCCGGTCTTGTTATCCGCCTGGGTGGCGCTTGTCCAAACCGCATCCTCGGTCGCGGTCAGCCCCAGCGCGAAACGATTGGAGAAATACTGTTGCAGCCCCATTGAGTAGGAAACCATCGGCGCCACATCCTCCGGCTCGGTCTTAACATACTGCTGTGCGCCGGCCATCAGCGTAAGGCTCAGGAAAGTATCGTCAAACAACTGCCCGCCCACCCCGAACCCGCCCAGATAGGTGTTGACATCAACCCGTTTTTTCCGGTTGCCGATTATCGTCTGGTTAACCGAGTTGCGCAATTCCAGCGCCAGCGGCGATGAAACCACTTTACGCAACGGCAGTTCGCTGTCCGGTATCAGCGGCGATGCCCGGAACCGTTTGTATTCCTCCTTGGCCCAGTGCACCCGTAAACGAGCGCCGGCCACATCCGTCAGGTTCAGGTCGTTGTCAAAATAAGTGAACTGCCCGCCGGCCTCTATCACCATCTTGCGCCACCATGGCGATTCCAGATAATTGCGCTGGTGCTGCTCCAGCAGTTTATCCAGTTCAATCTCCATCTCCTTGATGGCCGTTTCCAACTTGTTGCCCTGCTCGGTAAGTTCCTTGCTCTCTTCAAGTTTATTATCCTTGAGCGCAATAACGGAACGGCCCTTGATATCGCCCAGTTCCCTGATATCAGCCGGTTTCGGCGCTGAAACAGAATCCGGCTTTTCGCCCGGGATGAGCGGCGTGGGCTCCTCAACCGGCGTTGAGCCGCAGCCGGCAACCACAGATAAAAATATACTGGCGTAAATAGTCAACGCAACGGTTTTTATCGCTGGCATTGCCGTGCATTATAACCGCATCCCTGCCGGTGTCAATAGATTTGACTTTATTTGTGGCTATTGATATTATATTATCAGTGTTTATCTGTGTGTATCTGTGGTTTCTATTATGAACCTGAACCGTTTCATCTCCCTGGCCCGTGGCGAGCAACCGGCCGACCTGCTCCTTAAGAACGCCCGGCTGGTCAATGTCCTCTCCGGCGAGATTTATCCGGCCGATGTCGCCGTTGCCAACGGCCTTGTCATCGGCTTCGGCAACTACCGCGCCCGGAAATCAATCAACCTGCGCGGACTCTATCTGGCGCCCGGCTTCATAGACGGCCATATCCATATAGAAAGCAGTCTCCTTACACCAACAGAGTTTGCCAAGGCCGTCCTGCCCAACGGCACCACCGCAGTCGTCTGCGACCCGCACGAGATTGCCAATGTCAGCGGCGTCAGCGGCATAAAATACTTCCTGGATGCCAACAACCATTGCCCATTAAGCATCTTCACAATGCTCCCTTCCTGTGTGCCGGCTACCCATCTGGAAACCTCCGGTGCCGAGCTCACCGCCCGCACCCTCGCAAAACTGCGCCATCATAAATCCGTACTCGGGCTGGCCGAGATGATGAATTATCCGGGCGTGCTCTCCCGCGATAAAGAAGTGCTTAAGAAATTACAGTTGTTTGCAAGACCGCAGTCAGTCCCGTACTTATGCGGGGATAGAATAGACGGCCATGCGCCCCTGTTGACCGGCAAAGACCTGGCCGCCTACATCGGCGCCGGCATCAAATCAGACCACGAATCCACCAACCTCAACGAAGCCCGCGAGAAACTGCGCGCCGGGATGTTCATAATGGTCCGCGAAGGCACGGCCGCCAAAAATATGGCCGCCCTGATGCCTCTGCTAAAATCCGTCAACGGCCGGCCTGCCTGCCGAAGCCTCGGCGCAGGCAGGCGCTGCATTTTCGTCTCGGATGACCGCCACCCGACTGACCTGCTCAACCACGGACATCTGGACCATACGCTCCGTAAAGCCGTCCGGCTGGGCTTAAACCCGGTCACGGCCATCCGGATGGTCACTCTCAACCCGGCAGAATATTTCGGCTTGACCCGTCTTGGAGCCATTGCGCCGGGCTATCAGGCCGATCTGGTCGCCTTTGACAACCTCAAAACGTTCAATGTAAGAAAGGTCTTCAAGAACGGCCGACTCGTTGCTCAGGATGGCGGCAATCTCGCCGAATACCGCCAGCCCATCCCCCGACAACTCCGCTCCGCCATAAAAATACCACAATTATCTCAAAATAATCTCAGCATCAGAGTGCGTTCCGGAACTCTTAAAGTGATTGAACTTATCCCGAACCAGATAATTACCAGACAGCTCTTAGAAACCCCGCTGGTCCGGCAAGGATATGCCGTTGCGGATGTCAAACGCGACATCCTCAAACTGGTGGTCGTGGAACGACATAAAGCCAGCGGCAAGACCGGATTGGGATTCGTTAAAGGATTCGGATTAAAGAACGGCGCGATTGCATCGTCCGTGGCGCACGATTCCCACAATATCATCGCGGTCGGCGCAGACGATGCCGATATCCTCACGGCCGTCCGGCATATCAAGCAACTCGGCGGCGGCTATGCCGTGACCCGGGCCGGTAAAATAATTGCCTCATTGGCCCTGCCCATCGGCGGGCTGATGTCCGACCGGCCCTTGCGGGAAATCGCATTAAAAGTCGGTTTGCTCAATAAGGCAACGCAACAACTGGGTTGCCGGGTCAAAGACCCCTTTATGGCCCTCTCTTTTCTGGCACTGCCGGTCATCCCGGAACTCAAACTGACCGATAAAGGATTGGTAGATGTAAAACAATTTAAGATAGTTCCGCTCTTCGGAGCCACAGATTACACGGATTAATCGGTTTAATCTGCTTAATCCGCTTACTTGGATATGAATATAAAAGACCTATCGCTAACCGAACTGGGAAAATGGCTGGCCTCTAAGAAAGAACCTGGCTATCGGGCCAAGCAGATTTTCCAGTGGCTCTACCAGAAGTCGGCCGCTGATTTCAATGAAATGACCAACCTCTCGCTCGCCCTGCGCGACCAACTCCAGAAAGAGTTCTCATTCTCCTCTCTCAAACTGTCCAAACGGCTGGTCTCGGCCATAGACTCAACCGAGAAATACGCGCTCACCACCGAAGATGACTTACACATAGAAACCGTGGTGATGCCGTATGACGACCGTTGCACGATTTGCCTCTCCACCCAGGTCGGTTGCCGTTACGGCTGTAGTTTCTGCGCCAGCGGTGCGCGCGGATTCAAGCGCAACCTCACCGCCGGTGAAATACTGGACCAGATAACCACGGCCCGGCAATTCAAACACGCCGTCACCCACGTCGTCTTTATGGGGATGGGCGAACCGATGGATAACCTGGATAACGTCCTCAAGGCCGTCCAAACGATTAACTCACCGGATGGCTTCGGCATCGGCGGCCGGCGCATCACCATCTCCACGGCCGGACTGATAGACGGCATCATCAAACTCCAGCAGGTTTATAGCACCCTGCCCCAGATAGAACTATCAATCTCGCTCCACGCGCCCAACAATGCCCTGCGCAACAAACTTATGCCCATCAACCGGCAGTATCCGGTAGAGGCGTTGATGCAGGCATCACGTGACTATATCGCGGCCACCAACCGCCAGATAACCTTTGAATACATCCTGATAGACAAACTCAACTCCTCGCGTAAGGATGCCGAGGCGCTGGCCGACCTGTTAAAGGGAATCAAATGCCAGGTCAACCTGATTATCTTCAACCCCCAATCAATCAGCAAGCAAGGAGAGACTTTCCATGCGCCGCCGGAAGAAGCCATACTGGATTTCCAGGACGTGTTATTCAAGCGTAAAATTCCTTGCACGCTCCGGGCATCGCGTGGTAAGGATATCTCGGCCGCCTGCGGACAGTTAATTACTGAACTCTTGCGAAATGGGAAAAAGACCACCCGGAGAGTGTCATTCTGAGCCCGTAGGGCGAAGAATCTCGTCCCAAATACGCATAAAACGGAGATTCTTCACTCC
>JACQXL010000018.1 GCA_016208805.1 Planctomycetota bacterium
CGTGAAATAAATTATAGCGTTTATTCCAATGAGGAATTTCTTGGCCGATTGCAGGGCAAGAATTCCTTTCTATTGAATATATTAACCCGTCCGGTTATTCCGCTTAAGGGATTTGGTGATACAGCATTAAATCATAATTTAGTTGTAAATCCGGCAAAAGACGGTATTAATTTGATAGAAATATGCAAAACGATATTATCCGACGGCTTGAAAAAGCAGGGTATGTCAAATCGGAAAAAACGGGGCAGGACCAGATAGAACGATTCTTGTCCAGGGCCGCCGCTGATTTGGAATCGGCCCGGCGCAATCTTAAACCTGATGCCGACTTGGCATACAGATGCGCTTATGACGCAATTAGAAACTACGGCGAGGCGTTAATTTTGGCATACGGTTATCGGGCATCTGTTAAAGATCATCACAAGACGGTTATTGAATTTGTTAGGGCTGTGCTTGATGCAAAATACGGCGATTTGATAGATAACTTTGACCAGATGCGGCGTAACCGAAACGAGTTACAATACGGCGGCCGGATACCAGTTGCTTTAACAGAGGCAGAGAAAGCCATCAAGGTCGCCGAACAATTAATTCCCCGTATTTGGGAACGCACCAAGTTGCGGCTCCCCCAAAAGAGGTTTGATTGATAATGGTGCTACAGGCATACGAGCATCTCAGAAGCAGCAAAAATGGAGGATGATAGCGGAAAGATGAAAGAAACTATATGCAAAGGTATGCTGTTCCTCTGGGTGATTTTGGTTGTGTCTGGTATAAATGCGAGAATATTTTATGCCGATGGTTCTGACAACAAACCGCCTGTCCTTTCTCCAATTGGCAATAAAACAGTTTACATTGGTTCATTATTAACATTCACCATCTCAGCCACTGACCCTGACGGTGACACGTTTATTTATTCTGCCAGTGGGTTACCGCCCCGATACCGGTGGGCTTTATGCCGAAGAAATAATCTGCATAACTGTTAATCTACTCTACAAAACTGTGTCGGCCGGACACAGTCATACGATGGCGATTAAATCTGATGGTTCGCTCTGGGCGTGGGGGAGTAATCTGGCGGGTCAACTGGGCGATGGCACAACGACAAGCCGCAGCGAGCCGGTGCAAGTTTTATCCGGCACGACCTGGTCGGCGGTCGCCGCCGGCTGGGCCCATACACTGGCAATTAAATCAGATGGCACCCTCTGGGGCTGGGGCGCTAACGACGATTACCAGTTGGGCGATACGACCGATGTTTCTAAAGATGCGTCTATCCAGATTTCATCGGATAGCGACTGGGTGCAGGTTTCGGCCGGAATGGGGCATTCCGCTGCCATAAAAGGTGACGGTTCACTCTGGGTCTGGGGCCGCAATAATTCCGGACAACTGGGCGTGGGCAACGTCCCATGGAAATTTGCTGATATGCCGGTTAAGATTCTAACCGGCACGCTCTGGTCTATGGTTTCGGCCGGCGGGGAGCAAACCCTGGCAATTGGTTCAGATGGCTCGCTCTGGGGTTGGGGTGACAATTGTGCCGGACAGGTAGGTGCGGCGATTACGGCACAGGCCGTCTTTGCGCCGGTTCGTATCGGCAAAGACAATGATTGGTTGTCGCTCAGTGCCGGTGATGCCTACACCCTGGCCATAAAGCAGGATGGTTCGCTCTGGGCCTGCGGTGAAAATGACGCCGGTCAGTTAGGTGACGGTTCAACTGCAAACCGCCTTGCCTTTACGAATATTCAGCCGGGCAGTGCCTGGTCGGTGGTCGCGGCCGGAGGCAAACATTCTATCGGAATTAAAAGAGACCGCACCGGCTGGGCCTGGGGCAACAACGACTTCGGCCAGTTAGGAGATTTGACCAAGGTCTCTAAATATGCACCTGTAGAAATATTACCGGGCACCACCTGGGCGGTGGTGGCCGCCGGATTCAATCATACGACCGGTATCACGACCGCGGGCACGTTGGGGACCTGGGGCGCAAACGGCACCGGCCAACTGGGCGACCGGAGCGCCGTAAACCGCCTTGTCTCGACCCAGATTGCTGATGACACAAATCTCCTTAAGGTCTCGTCCGGCTACTTTTATAACCTGGCCCTGAAAAACGACGGCTCACTTATCGCACTGGGAAATAACTACTTCGGCCAGTTGGGCGATGGCACTATCCTCAATAAGAATATTCCGACAAAAGTTAGAACAGATACTAAATGGTTATCTATTGCCACCGGTGGATTTCATACGCTGGCCATAAAATCTGATGGCACGCTCTGGGGCTGGGGGTATAATCTCTGTGGCCAGTTAGGTGACGGTTCCACGTTGTCATATCGTAATGCACCGGTTAAGATTAAACCGGATTTTACCTGGTCAAAGATTGCCTGCGGTGGCCGGCATACGCTGGCCATAAAATCAGACGGCACTCTCTGGGTATGCGGATATAATGTCTGCGGTCAACTGGGTGATGGCACGAATACGTCTCGTAATAAACCTACGCCGATATTGACCGGTACGACCTGGCTATCCGTGGCGGCCGGCGAGAATCATAGTTTAGCCGTGAAAACTGACGGCACGCTCTGGGCCTGGGGAAATAATGAATACGGACAACGGGGTGACGGCACAAATAAAAACAGGAACGTGCCGACCCAGATTGGCGACGCGAACAACTGGCTGGAAGTGATTGCTGGCAGTAATCATAGTATTGGTCTAAAGAATAATCGGACCCTCTGGGTCTGGGGTGATAATCTGTCCGGCCAGTTAGGCGATGGGACAAACATCTCTAAAAATAGCCCGGTCTTAATTATGTCATCCAGCACCTGGACTGTGGTTTCTGCCGGCTGGGCCCATACACTGGCTATCAAAACCGATGGCACCCTCTGGGCCTGGGGAAATAATGAAAACGGTCAACTGGGTGACGATACAATGCTGGACCGGAATCAGCCGTGTCAGATAAATAACGAAACCAACTGGATAGATGTTAGCGCCGGACTTGTTCATACGGTGGCGTTGAAATCTAATGGGACATTATGGGGTTGGGGCGGCAATCTCTCCGGACAGTTGGGCGACGGCACCGCCTGGAAAGAAAGTCATTGATTGAGGAAGGTATGAAAGGTGCGGCCAATTATGTCCAGGTGGCGCCGAGGAAATTAGTCGGATACGAGGGCAACGACCGGGTGGAAAAAGAAGTCAGTAAACGGGGCGGCGAAGTGATTACCTTCCCCGGCTCTGAACTGATAGTTCGGCTGTTAGACCGAAGGGAGTTATCAGCCGACTATAGGTGGCAGCCCTAAAGGTGGTACAGCCTATCTCCTTTAGGATGGACCATAATTCGCTCTGCTCAAACTGCCAACCTATAAAAGGCAAAGGCGGCCCGCACTGTATGACCTGCCCGATGGACAGGGCGCCTAATCACTAACCACAAAGACGCAAAGGCACAAAGATAATCTGTGTCAATCTGCGAAGCCGCAGCGAAGTCCTCCGATGGAGTCCGCATACTCCGGACTCATACGGAGTCATCGGACCGATCTTAACATCGGGGTGGTTTCTATTTCCGCTTGACACGCCGTAGCGGATATGGCATAATCGGCACGTTAACGGTATGGTAATCGGCACGTTAACGGTATGGTAATTTCAGGAAAGCGTCGTTGGTTAACCCAGTTAAATAGCATAATGCAAGGGGTTGAATGTGTCCCGCGACAGGAGGAAAAATGTATATTCCTTTTGCAGTAGGAGATACACAGAGTCTTGACAAGTTCATATTTGATGTCTTGGCCTTGCTTGTCGCAATCAATCTTGGCGTGACATTGCGCGCAGTAATTAAAGGTAATGTGAAAGCAAACAGAGGTAAACTTGCATTGAGTTGGATATTTACCACGTTAATAGTTCTCGGTATAGGTTATCCGCTATATATGTTTAGAGTAGGAGTGAGACAAGACATTGCAGAAATCAATAAAAAATTAGGCATTATTGATAGCATTCATCCTTTTACAAAAGGATTTCTCTACTACAGGAAATATTTTGGCCAGAAACTTAAATCTGGTATGAAAAAGGACGAGATTAATGAGATTGTAAGGGAACCATCAGAAACAATTGTTACAAAAGACCAAAGAGGGACTCTAATAATCTATCATTATAAAATTGGAAAATACGGAATGACGAGTGGCAATGATTTGTTTATTTATGTATGGTTTGACCATGATGACATCGTAAAAAGCGTTGGTTATGATAACTCGTAATACCCAAGATAAGTTCAGGGGGACGCGACACTCCATTATGGACTCGGTCCTCCCGGTCTACCAATGCGTACCTGCACGTAGACAATCCTGACTGCGGCAGGCCCGACCGGCAGTCAGACGGGAATCAGAAATTGTCGGAAAGGAGGAAGTTATATGGCATATAAATCATTCAAGGGCAAGTGGCAGGCGTTCGGCGAGAAACCCATCATCAGCATCCTGTCCACCGGTCTGATTTGCTTTAATACTGAACTCTTGCGAAATGCCCCTTTTGTCATTCTGAACGAAGTCCGCCATAGGCGGACGGAGTGAAGAATCTCCGTTTTATGCGGATTTGGGACGAGATTCTTCGTCCCGACACTC
>JACQXL010000019.1 GCA_016208805.1 Planctomycetota bacterium
CTCAAGAGGGGATTTTTAGATACTCTGTGTGCTTTTCGGGGTACGGCGTTGCTACTTCCATTGGAAAGTCTCCTTTTTTTACCGTTTACCCATTCATGGTGAACCATTCAGGGGGAACCCACACTTTTCCGTGATGAATCTCTTTTGTTTATCCGTGTCTATCTATCAGAGTTTATCAGCCCCGATGTTCATCGGGGTCTGTGGTTTTGATATTATTCTCAGCCCCGCAACTACCGCAGTGGCCGTCCGGAGTCAAGGATAATACCCTTGTATTATATCCACGCCTTTCTATCAGCCGGGTATTACACTTATGGCAGAAGGTGTCATTGCCCTTGACCAGACTGGCATTTCCCAGATACACATAATCAAGGTGTTTGCGGCCTATTTCGTAGGCCCGAAGCAGCGTTTCAGGCGGCGTGGTCGGATTATTGAGGTTATAAGACGGATAATAGGCCGAGAAATGGAGCGGCGTATCCTTGCCTAAATTATCTGCTATCCATTTGGCTAATTTGGCAAACTGTTCGTCCGTATCGTTTTCCCCTGTAATCACCAGATTAGTGATTTCTATCATCGTTTTCTTTCTGGCCTCTTTACCCTAGGCAGTATTTCGGCCAGCGGTTCCGGGTTGACAAACCCGTTGGTAACCAGCACATTGGTAAATCCTTTGGAATGGACCAGTTTGGCCGTTTCCAACACGAATTCATACCAGATAAACGGCTCGTTGTAGGTATAGGCAATGCCTTTGGATTTGTAGGTGGCTATCAAATCAACCGCCTTGGCCGGAGTGAATTCGTTTGTGCCGCTGTCCTCTTGTGAGATGCTCCAGTTCTGGCAGAACTGACAGGCCAGGTTGCATCCGTTTGTACCTATGGATAATATGGCCGAGCCCGGATAGAAGTGATAGAGCGGTTTCTTTTCTATCGGGTCAAGATTGACCGAAGAAACCCGGCCGTAGTTCAGCGAATATAATGCGCCGTTGATATTCTTGCGCTGACGGCAGATGCCGAGTTTGTCCGGAGCGATAATGCAGTTGTGCGGGCAGAGGTGACAATGGGCTTTATTGTCCTTTAGTTGCTCATAATGTAACGCCTGCTTCATTGGCTATCTCTTTTAACAAGTACAACAAGCAATCTTTATAATGGCTGTTCGGCACAGGTTTCAAAGCATTATCCGCTTTAAGGATAAAATGCCGGAGTCGTATTCTGGTATACGCCATAGCCCCTTCGTTATCCAATAACTTATATAATTTATTACGCCTGCTCAGTTCCCCGTTACCATTGGTAATCAACCGGACGAGCCGGTTTTTACCGCCCTTTGATGCGGTCTTGAGATACCGGATAATCGGCATAGTCATCTTGCCTTTGTATAAATCCGTACCGGACGACTTGCCGGTTTCTATGTCATCGCTGGTAATATCCAGATAGTCATCCATAATCTGGTAGGCCAGCCCGAAGTTCCGGCCGAACCGTTTCAGGGCCGATATTATTTTAGTATTGCCGGTACTGAACAGCGCGCCCAAGTGGGTAGCCGCCGCAAAGAGCGAGGCGGTCTTCTCGCCGATAATTTTCAGGTAGTCAGATTCGCTGAAATCAAAGCAGAACCGGTTGCTCATATGGTTGAGTTCGCCCAGGCACATCTGCTTGGCCACGCCGGACAGCAGTTTCAGGGCATCGGACGAGCCGACATCCGAACAGCCGACAAACGCCTGCGAGAACAGGTAATCGCCGAACAACACGGCCATCTCGTTGCCCCAGCGCTGGTTGAAAGTGGCGGTATTACGCCTGATTTTCGCCTCGTCAAGCACATCGTCGTGAATCAGGGTGGCGTTGTGAATCAACTCCAGGATGACGGCGATATTGTAATGAATATCCTTTAATTGAAGCCGGGGCGCGACCGCCCGGGCCGACAGAATCAGCAGCATCGGCCTCAGGTGTTTGCCTTTGAACCTGTCCAGGTGATGTGGTAACTCAAGCGGAATCCGTTTGGATAATACCGCATTATGCAGACTACGCTCAAATCGGCTTAATTCATTATTGACTGCCCGTTTTATCTCTTTAAGTTCCATAACTGTTAGACTACATTTTCCTCTATTAATCTTCAACAATAATCTGACATTTGGGTAAGGCGTCAAGGAATGATTTGCCGTAACCTTTATTGAGCACACGGCTGTCTAATATTACCACGATGCCCTTATCGGTCTTGGCCCTGATAAGCCGGCCGAACCCCTGGCGCAGTTTCAGGGCGGTCTCAGGTATAAAATAGTTCTGGAACGAATCTATGCCCCGGCGCTCCATATCCTCTATCTTTGCCTCCACTATCGGCTCGGACGGCACCGGGAACGGCAGTTTGGTGATGATGATATTTTCCAGTGCCTCGCCCGGCACGTCCACGCCCTGCCAGAAACTATCGGCCCCGAATATGACCGAGCCAATCCGGTTCTTGAACTGTTCCAGCATCTGGTGTCTTGGTAAATCCCTGCCCTGGATATAGACCGGGATGCCCATCTGCTCCAGTTTCGGCGCCAGCCGTTCGTGGATTTTATTCATCAGGTAATAACTGGTGAACAGCACAAACGCCCGGCCTTTGGTTATATCTAAGTATTTAAGAATCTTGTTGCCGGCCGCTTCTTCAAATTTATCGGTGCGCGGGTCGGGCGTGTTTTTGGTGATATATAATTTCACCTGTTTCTGGTAATCAAAGGGCGAGCCCAGCACCAGGTCTTTGGTACTATCCAGCCCGACAGTTTCTTTGATATATTTCAGCCCGTCGGTAGTTGAGGTGGCCATGGTGGCGCTGGTCAGGACCGCAGTCTTGATGCGGTCAAACAGGAGTTCCTTGAGAAGTTTATCCACCTTTATCGGCGCGCTCTTTAGGAACACCGATGGCTGGCCGCGCCGCCGGTCTTTTATTTCAACCCAGTAAACCGCTCCGTTACACGGTTGAACTGAGCGTCTGTTTGAAGAAGGACTCTATCTCGGTGGCCAGCCCGAGCGTGCGCCGGATATAAGCATCCAACTCAAAGCCGTCATATCCATCCTTCGCATCGGTTTCATCCGCGCATTTCTTGCTCCTCTTTGGTTTGGCGGACGGTGTCTTTTCCCTCGCACCTTGCGCTCGGGACAAGTCCGTCCGTTTCTTCAGTTCACCCAGCGCGATATAAAGTTCCATCAGCGCCTCTGACAGTGTGTTGGTAATCGTGCCGTCAAAGTTGGATTTCTTGACGCGTCCGTTGGACGGCGCCTTGGTGGATGACCACTGGATAACTTCGGCGAAGAATCGGTCCGAGGTTTCACGCAGGTTAGCCACAATATCCTTTGCCTGATTGGGCTTGGCCTGTGCCGACAGGAATTTCAGGAAGCCCCGGTCGTTCCGGGGATTATACAGGTTGTTGAGCAGGTAATTTATCCGTCCGTTGGATATTTCCAGCCCCAGGTGGTCCTGGGCCACGCCCTCCAGCCGGTGCGCCTCGTCAATCACCAGCGCTTCATAGGGCGGCAGGATGTTGGCCTTATCCTTTCGGAGCATCGCGTCAATCACCAGGAGCGGGTGGTTGACCACAATCAGGTTGGCCGACCATAATTTCTGCCGCGCCCGCTGGTAGAAGCATTTGTTATAATAGACGCAGTGCCGGCCCGGGCAGTTATCGTATTCCGAGCAGACCTTTGACCAGACGCTGTTTTGCGGCACGAACGACAGGGCGGACAGGCTGCCGTCGCCTTTGGTTTTCAGCAGTTCATACGACCACTTGTTTATTTCCTTTAGTTCCTTGACCTCGCTGAGTTCCTCAAACAGACCGGTCTGGTGGAGTTGGGCGTTATTCAGCCGTCGGAGGCAGAGATAATTACTGCGTCCCTTACCCAGCGCAACTTCAAAGTCATTCTCTCCCCAGATGGGCAGGGTCTTGAGGAAAGTAATGTCCTTGTAAGCAATCTGTTCCTGCAGGTTAATAGTGTTGGTGGACACCACGACCGGTTTGCCGGTGGCTATGCTGTGCTGGATAAGCGGGATGAGATAGGCAAAGGTCTTGCCCACGCCTGTGCCGGCCGCTATGACCACATAGGCGCGTCCCTGGACGGCCAGGGCGCCGGAGATAGTTTCATACATCTCGGTCTGCTGGGGCCGGTGCTCATAGCCGATAAAATACTGGCTGATTATTCCGTCTTTGCTAAAAATATTATTAGTCATGTCATGTTGTCATTCTGAGTCCACCGACTTTACGTCGGGGGACGAAGAATCTTCACCCCACTGAGCCGCTAAATCATTCCAATCCGGATTGACTTTTTCTATTAAAGCAATTTTCTTCTGTCTAATCCATCCTTTGATTTGTTTCTCTCGTGCAATGGCACATTGGATATCGTTAGTTTCTTCAAAATAGACGAGATGAGTTATATTATATTTCTTCGTAAAACCGCTAATAAGTTTGAGTTTATGTTCATACGCTCGGCGAAAAAGGTCATTCGTTACACCTGTATAAAGTGTTTTTGACCTATTAGTCATAATATAAACATAATATTGTTTCATGTGAGATTCTTCGGTCGTACCGCTCCCTCAGAATGACACCGCCGAAGATGAATTACTCTGATGGTTTCTGTTTAAGTTTCTCCCAGAACTCCATCCGTTTCTTTATCTCCTTCTCAAATCCCAGGTCGCCCGGCTGGTAATACTTCTTGCCGTTGATACCCTCCGGCAGGTATTGCTGCTTGACAAAATGATACGGGAAATCGTGCGGGTATTTGTAGTTATCGCCGTAGCCCAGTTCGCTCATCAGGTCGGTGACCGGGTTGCGCAGGTGGAGCGGCACGGGTTCGTTAAAGGTGGATTTGACATCTTGTTTGACCTTATTATAGGCCGCATAGACTGAATTGCTCTTAGGCGCGGTGGCCAGATAGATGGCCGCCTGGGCCAGCGCGTTATCGGCCTCTGGCATCCCGACGAAATCCACGGCCTCCTTGGCCGCCACGGCCACCAGCAATGCCTGCGGGTCGGCGTTGCCGATATCCTCGGATGCAAACCTGACCATCCGCCGGGCGACATAGAACGGGTCCTCGCCCGCTTCCAACATCCGGCCCAGCCAGTAGAGTGATGCATCCGGGTCGCTGCCGCGCAGGCTTTTATGGAATGCCGAGATGATGTTATAGTGCTCCTCACCGGCCTGGTCATAGAGCATCACCTTGCGCTGGGCGGCCGATTCCACAGTTTCTTTTGTAATTACCCGCACACCTTCAGAGGCAGGCTCGCCCGCCGTAGTCCCACCGGGACGAAGGCGGGGCTTGGTGCTCTGGACGGCGATATCCAGCAGGGTCAGCCCGGCCCGGGCATCGCCGTTGGCGATATTGACGATGTATTTGGCTACCTCATTGTCAATATGGACATTATATTTACCCAGCCCGCGTTGCTCGTCCTTGAGGGCCGCGCGTAGAATCAGGATAATTTCATCATTGGTCAACTGCCTCAGAACAAACACCCGGCATCTGGACAGCAGGGCCGAGTTCAGTTCAAAGGACGGGTTCTCGGTCGTGGCGCCAATCATAGTGATGGTCCCTTTTTCGATATAAGGCAGGAATGCATCCTGCTGGGCCTTGTTGAAACGGTGAATCTCGTCCACGAACAGGATGGTATTCTTCTTGTGGATATCGCGGTTATACCTGGCGCGTTCCATCACCTCTTTGATTTCCTTGATGCCTGATGTGACCGCGCTGAAGGTGATGAACTCAAATCCGGTGGCCTGTGCGATAATAAATGCCAGGGTGGTCTTGCCTGAGCCGGGTGGCCCCCAGAGGATGATGGATGGCAGTAGGGATGATTTATCGGCCAGAATCTGGCGGAGCGGTTTATCGGCGCCGACAATCTCCTGCTGACCCACGAACTCGTCAAAGGTCCGGGGTCTCATCCGCTCGGCTAAGGGTTTAATGGCATCCGGCATAAAAATCTTTATACAGAACTCAAAGCGAAATAAAACAGTCGGTGTTCTTGTCCTAGCGAATTGACCTGATGACCAGCACGCCTATAGCTAAATAGCAATGGATTGACGGGTTGTCAAGAAAAATGCAACCACAGACCGGAGTCACAGATAAACACGGATTAAACCCTATCGGGTTAATCATCAAACATAGAATAAGAAATGATGGCTATGTCAGGTCTTTGAACGCTTGCTGGAGTTTAGCGACCTTATCGGTGAGTTCGGCCAGGTGCTGTTTCTCGGTAGCCACGATAGCCTCCGGCGCGCGGGCTATGAAGTTGGCGTCTGCCAATTTCTTCTGGACCATGGCCAACTGTTCCGTAGATTTGGCCAGCCGCCCTTCCAGCCGCTTCCGCTCCTCGGCAAAATCTATAATGCCCTCCAGCGGGATGAATAACTGCAGGTCGCCGATTACCTCCGTGGCCGAGTGCTTGGGTTTGGCTGCCTTTATGCCCCAGTCTATGGTCTCCAGTTTGCCTAAGTATTTGAGCAGTTCTTCATACGGTTTGAGGTTGTCAATAGTTTTCTTTTCATCAACAGAAACAATCAGTTTAAGGGCCAGTTTTTTATCTATAGTCATCTTGTTGCGGACATCACGCACCCCGCGGATGATGCTCATTAATAATTCCATTTCCTTTTCCGCGTTGGCGTCTATAAGTTTTTCATCAGCGACTGGCCAGGGAGCAATCATTATGGATTCTGCGTCAAAATAAAGGTGTTTGGACTGGCTCTTAAATCTCTGCCAGAGTTCCTCGGTTACGAACGGGATAAGGGGATGCAACATTTTTATAATATTGCTGAAGAGGTTAAGTAATATCGGCGCCAGGGCCAGGTTATCCTTCAGGTTGGCAATCCGCGGTTTGATGATTTCCAGGTACCAGTCACAGACATCGCCCCAGAAAAACTGGTAGATGATATGCGCGGCCTGGCTGAAGTCATAGGTTTCTAATGCCCGGGTATAGTCCTTTATGGTCGTATTTAGGCGGGAAAGAATCCAGCGGTCCTCAAACGATTGCGGATTGCGAAATGCGGATTGCGGAATTTCAGCCCCCAAATTCATAAGAACGAGCCGGCTGGCGTTCCAGAGTTTATTGCAGAAGTTGCGGCCTGATTCATAGACCTTATCAGATAAACAGATATCACCGCCCAGCGGGATATTGGCCATGATGCCGAACCGGAGCGCATCGGCGCTGTATTTACCCATCAGGTCTATCGGGTCGGGCGAGTTGCCCAGCGACTTGGACAGTTTACGGCCGTGTTCATCCCGGGCGATGCCGTGGATATAGACATCCTTAAACGGTACTTGGCCGGTGAATTCCAGGCCGGCCATTATCATCCGGGAAACCCAGAAGAAGATGATGTCCTTGCCTGCATTCAGGACTGTGGTCGGATAGAAGTATTTCAAATCTTTACTCTGTTCGGGCCAGCCGAATACGGCAAACGGCCAGAGCCAGGATGAGAACCAGGTGTCCAGCACGTCCGGGTCCTGGGTGAGGTTGGTGTTACCGCACCTGGGGCACTTGGTTGGCGTTTCCTTGCTCACTATCGGAGGACAGGCGGCCGGGATTGCGGATTGCGAATTGCGAATTGCGGAATTTGCTTGGCAGTACCACACCGGTATCCGGTGTCCCCACCATAATTGCCGGGAGATGCACCAGTCACGGATATTTTCCATCCATTCCATATAAACCTTGGTCCAGCGTTCCGGATAGAATTTAGTACGTCCCTGTTCCACGGCCGCGATGGCCGGTTCGGCCAGCGGTTTCATATTTACGAACCACTGTTTGGAGAGATAGGGTTCAACCACGGTCTCGCACCGGTAGCAATGGCCGACCGGATGGAGGTGTTTATCTTTCTTGATGAACAGTCCCTGCGCCTCCAGGTCGGCGATAATCTTTTTACGCGCCTCAAAGCGGTCCAGCCCTTTATACGGGCCGGCGTTATCGCTCATCTTGCCGTTCGGGCCGATAACGGTGATAGGCGCGAGTTTATGACGCTGGCCGATCTGGAAGTCGTTCGGGTCGTGCGCCGGCGTGACCTTGACCGCGCCAGAGCCAAATTCGGGATTGGCGTATTCATCGGCAATAATCGGTATCTCGCGGTTCATCAACGGCAGAATCACTTTAACGCCAATCAGGTCTTTATAGCGTTTATCAGACGGGTGGACGGCCACGGCCGTATCGCCCAGCATCGTTTCCGGTCTCGTGGTGGCCACCACCACTTCTTTCATCTCTCCTCTTTCATCCTTCTTCTCTTTGAAGGGATATTTTATCCAGTACATCCCGCCTTCAATCTCGCGGTGTTCCACCTCTTCATCGGACAGGGCGGTCTGGCAGCGCGGGCACCAGTTGATGATATAATCGCCCCGGTATATCAGCCCTTTATCATAGAGACGAACAAAGACCTCGGTCACGGCCTTTGAGTAGTCGTCATCCATAGTGAACCGGAGACGCTTCCAGTCGCAGGACGAGCCCAGTCGTTTTAACTGCTTGATGATAGTGCCGCCGTATTGCTCGCGCCACTGCCAGGCGCGCTTGACGAATTCATCGCGGCCGAGCTGGTGTCGTTTGATGCCCTGTTTGGCCAGGTCTTTTTCCACTGCGTTCTGGGTGGCGATGCCGGCATGGTCCGTGCCGGGTACCCAGCAGGTTTCAAACCCCTGCATCCGCTTGAAACGGACCAGGATGTCCTGGGGCGTTTCATCCATGACATGGCCCATATGGAGGATGCCGGTGACATTGGGCGGCGGGATAACCAGCGAGAACGGTTTCCTGTCCGGCCGGACAGCCGCAGACTGGAAGTCGTGCTTGGCCCACCAGTCCAGGATTCGGGGCTCTACTTCTTGGGGGTTATATGCGGATTCCATAAACGTAGCCACAGATTACACAGATTTAATAACGAGGTC
>JACQXL010000052.1 GCA_016208805.1 Planctomycetota bacterium
AGCGATTGGTAGAAAGAGTTTTCCGCGCCGTCCTCGCGCGGCTCGTCGCCCGCATCGCGCCAGTCAATAATACAGTTGGCGATGGATTTGGACTCGCTCGGCGTCAGTCCGGCCTGCTCCTCAAAGAGATTTATCAGGTGCTGGGGCGGGGCGCTGTTGAGATTGATTTTGCGCTCCTCGTCCACCAGACCGTACAGCAACACCGTTTCGGCAGTGCCGGTAATCCCTTCCCCGCCATAAGTGGTGGGATCTCCACCGACGCTATTGACCGGATGCGACACGTTAAAATAACCCTCGCCGACCTTGCGCTCCTGAAAGACCTCCGGGCTGTTGCTCCAGGTCTCGTTTAGCCCGTCATAACCGGATGATTTGGCATCCCGTTTCAGTTCGGCCAGCGCCTGGGTAATGCCGCTCCGGGCGATGAAATACGCCTGCGTCTGTCTGCGGTATTGCTTGCTGAACAATATCCGCTCCGAGGTCAGTCCGGTCAGCGAAACCGTCAGTATAACCAGTATCGCTACTACCCAGATGGTTACTATCAAAACACTCCCGCGATAATAGGACGCAGACCTTCGGCGCAGGTTTATAGGATTTTTATCAGCGTGTATCAGCGAAAATCTGCGTCCTATAAAAGATGATTTTCTATTTTTCTTTCTCTTTCTCATCTTCCACCTGCTTGGCTACCGGAATATAAATGGTTCTGGTCATAATATTATCTTCCTTCGCCTCTACGTTAGGCGCATTGGTGTTGATTTCCACCTTCACCGATATCGGAAATGATTTCTCACTGTCCTTTTCCGGGAAGACGAACGAGAAGGAGACATCCGAGACATTCTTCAGAACCATCTTGCCCGGCTGACCGGACTGTTCAGCAGAATTGCTCAGCTCGGATGGTTTCTCCCCGAATTTACCCTGAGAACGGTATAGAGTTCCTTCTTTATCACTGCTAAAAATATACTGCACCCAGCCCAATTCGGTAACCTGTTCATACTCCGGGTTTTCTTTATCCTGCTCTAAGGCGTCCTCGGATTTCTTGGTGATAAGCGTGGTGACAAGAGCGGGGAATATAATCCGGTGTTCTTCCCAGGTATTCTCGGCCAGCGCAAAGGGGAAAGCGTTATGCAAATCCTTGGAGAGCCGTTCCAGAGTCAGGTATGCCTCATCGGTGGCTGCGGCCTGAGCCCGGCCAACGCTATCAGGACAGTCGTGACAATAACTTCTATTAAGGTAAACCCGTGTTTATCTGTGTGCATCTGTGGTTTCATTCTTCCAGTATATAAGTCTTCAGCGTCACCTGTCCTTTTCTGCGTCCGTCCGGGTTTGACCACTCCATTATTAACGATAACTCCTGCAAGGCGGGATATTCCTGTCCAGATTCCCCGGTCGGGGGGGCCTCTTTATCCAGTGTCCAGGCGAACTTGATGTTATTAATTGTCTCATCGCCGGACGGCTTATCCAGGTATTGTATCTCTTCAATGGCCAGTGCGGTGGCCCGGTTATAATTCTCGGTCATTATCCGGGCGTCAATGCACACGGCCAGGGCGTGAAAGATTATCACCACGCTGACGGAAAGTATCGCCACCGCGGCCATCACCTCTATCAATGTGAACCCGCCTTCGTCCCGACACAGAGTGTCGGGACTACGGCGGGCAAGCCCGCAGGCAGTCCCGCACTTATGCGGGGCAAGCCCACCGCATCCGTGTCCATCTGTGTTCATCTGTGGTTACGGTTACTGTTTCTTCCAGTTGGTAATATCATCCGTTTCAATCTTATCATCCGCGCCCTGCGACCAGAGGTCAAAATCATCCGTATTATTCTTGCCCGGATATGCATACTTATACTCCCTCTGCCAGGGGTCAACCGGGTCTTTTTCCAAATAGCGCCGCCAGTTCTGCGGCACCGGCGAGGTGGTCGGCTTTTCCATCAGGGCCTTCAGACCCTGTTGCTCGGTCGGATAGTTGCCGTTTTCCATCTCGTACATCTTCAGGGCCGTAGAAATATTGGCGATAGCCAGTGTCGCGGCAGTCCTGTTGGCTTTATCAATTTGGCCCGTAAATCTAGGCACCACGATTGACGCCAGAATCCCGATAATGATGACCACCATTATCATTTCCACCAGGGTAAACCCTTTGTTTTGTCTCATAATCCACTCCTTTCTGGTCTATTGAAAACTCTACAAAATGTCATTGCGAGTCCCGACGTTATGTCGGGACGAAGCAATCCCATAGAATTGAGATTGCTTCGTCCCCCGATGGCCATCGGGGTCCTCGCAATGACACCTTAAGAATCTCTCCTACTGCACTATCTCGCTCAACTGGAATATCGGCAAGAGCAGACTGATGACCACAAAGCCGACTCCCAGCGCCACCACGATTATCAGGATGGGCTCCAACAGTGACAGTCCAATCTTGATGGCCTCGTTGACCTCTCGTTCGTAGAATCCGGCCACTTCCTTTAAGACCTCGTCCAGCCGGCCCGACTCCTCGCCGACCGTGACCATATTATTCATAAACGGGAAAAAGTAGGGACTGCCTTTCAGCCCCTGGGCGAAGGTCTGGCCGTTCCTCAAGCCGTCGGTTATATTTTTGAGCGACTCCTTCATCGGCTCGGCGCCCAGGGTTGGGATAGTCATCTCCAGCGCATCCAGAATCGGGATGCCGTTGGTAATCAACAGACTCAATGTCCGGGCCAGTTTGGCCGACTCGGATTTGCGGATGAATACGCCGATGAACGGCAGTCCGAATTTCAGTTTATCCAGCGCCTTTTTCTCTATCAGGGTGATGCCCTTGCTCAGTAGTATCAGCAGGAAGAGCCCGCCGATAAAAAGATACCAGTAGTTAATCACCGCATCGCCGATGCCCAGCAGGATAGCCGTGGGCAGGGGTAGTGCGCCTTTGAGTTTGAGCGTCTCAAATACCTTGCTGAGTTGTGGGATGACCACGGTAAACAGGAATATTAATGCGCCGAACCCGAAGGCGATAATCAGCGCCGGATAAGCCAGCGCCGAACGGATACGCGACTTGATTTCCTCCACCTGCTCCCGGTAATCGGCCAGCCGGCTGAGGACCTCGTCCAGCGCGCCGCTGTCCTCGCCCGACTTGATAATCGCCGTATAGAGCGGCGGGAAGATTTTCGGGTATTTGGCCATCGCGCCCGAAAAGGTCTGGCCCTGCTTGACCTGCTGGCTGATGTCGGCCACGATGCCCTTGAGATACTCGTTCTCGGTCTGTTCGGTGATGATATGGAGCGCTTTGAGGAGCGGTATGCCGGCCTTAATCAGCGAGGCCAGTTGCCGGGTCATCGTATTGAGGTCGCGGGGTTTGACCTTGCCGAACCATGCGCTGACCGCGATAGACCTGTCCTTAACCTCGCCCGATAACTCCACCCGGATAGGCACCATGCCGTCCTGAATCAGTTTATTGACGGCCTCTTCGCGGGACTCGGCCTCAATCACATCGGACACGAAATCCTGCGGTCCTTTCTTGGCCTGGTAAGTAAATACGGGCATAGGGAGTGTATAGCATTCAGGGGCGAGCGGGTCAAGAGAAATCCGGTATTCACCACAAAGGCACAAAGAAATGACTAATGTCTAATGTCCAATGACGAAAGAATGACGAATACCTAATGTCCAAATTTGTCATTTAAGCATTAGGATTTATTTCGTCATTAGTCATTCGTCATTAGGGTTTTAGCGAAT
>JACQXL010000053.1 GCA_016208805.1 Planctomycetota bacterium
CCGCCTCTACGATTATCTCTTCCTCGGTCACCGGCAGGTATAACTCGGTCTCAAATGAACCGTCTTCCAGAGGTTTGATTGTGGCCAGCTGCGGCGAATCAGGCGTAGAGATAACGATTTTATTCTTGGGATGGGTCTGGCCGCTGATGGAGTAGAGTTTGCCTTCCACCGATATCTGGCGCTCCACGTAATTATTGGCCGGTATTGGTACCAGTAATGACTCATTTGCCGATGGGGTAATTCCAAGCGCATCTCTGATGGCCTTGGTCCAGGACGACATCACCACAAACTGGCCTTCATTGGTCTGGTCGGTCTGGCCGGCACGGTCTATAACTGTTAATACGTATTTATACGCTCGGGCTGGCTCTATCAGCCGCTTGCCATCATCCGATTTACCGTCCCAGACGATTAGTTTATCAACATCTGATACTGTACCGGAGAATTCCTTAAAGACCTTGTAACCGACCGGTACCTGCGTGGTCGGCTCTACGGGTTCTACGACTCTTGGCGCCGTCGGACGTTTAACAGATGTTGATTTTGGTCTTTCGGGTGAGGGCGTTTCAGGGATAAAGTCACCGCCACCTTCATCCTTTGCGCAATTCTCTAACCGAAGGGACGAATTTATCCGGCCGGTCGGCTCCATCACCGGCTCAAGAATCTGGAGTTTCCACTTCTCTATGAAGTTGGGATAGTTGGTGACTATCTTGAACTTGGCCGGTTTAACCAGTTTGTTGCCTTTGAGTTCCATTATCTCTGGTGTCAGAGCAATGCCTAATTCCGGCACCACTATCGGCTTTTCGGAGGTACGTCTCACTTGTATGTCAAGAGGTGGAGATTGGAGATTCCCTTTCATCGATGCCTCTCTACCCTGGCTATCCTTGACCCAGATAGCTATGGCCGTGTTATCCAACGCTAACGCCATCTCGCCTTTATATCCGTTTTCTGTTAATGTTAATTCCTGCTCATTGACCTTTACCTCTATCTTCCCTTTTTCCGCACCGTCTTCCGCCTTACCCCATTTTAATGGAATGGTATTTTTGCCCACCTTGACTTCCGGCACTCCCTGCTTAATATTCACCTCAACCGCTACTATCAGTTTCCTCTTTTCCGCATCGGTTATCCCCTTCGTCCTGATACCGAAATTGACTATCTCCAAATGCCCGCCCTGGGTAAATCTTATTACCGCAGGATTCGGCGTGGTAAACTCACTGCTTATCGGACAAGACATCTCATCTACTTTAAGCAGTTTCGACCTTGCCCAGGATGGTCGCATAGTCAAACAAGGCATCCGGCACTATCTTAACTTTAATCTTGGCCTCATTGGAAATCACCCGGCCGTTGATATATGCCGCCTTGGCCGTATTGGGATAATCCCCAAATACCACGCCGGCACCGACCACCAACTGATACTTGAGGGTTCTGGTCTGATTGGCCATAACACTGCCGATAGAGAATTGTTTATTGCGTCCCCCTGTCGGCTCAAGGGTAAGCCGCTGACTATCCAACATGGCCGATTCTTTGATATACTTAAACCCTGGCGGCAGGATATCAGACAGATAAACATTGGTTACCGTTATGGTTCGCTCATTAGTAATATTCACCTCATAGGTTACAATATCTCCGACCGATGCCTCGGTCTTATTGGCCTTCTTGGTAATCTTTAATAAGTCGTTTGCGGCATCAACCGGGATATCTATCTGCTCCATTGTGGCCGGTTGAGTCCAGGGATTGCCGCGGAATGCGCCGGCCGCCAGGGCTACCGCGGTATTGGTATAACCTGTCCAGCCGGACTGCCAGGTTGTTTGGGCAGTCGGGAATGTATAACCGGTGGCGGTTACTACTAACCTGAATTGCTTGCCTGTCTGGGCATTCCATAACAGTTGCTTCACCGATATTCAGGTCTAATGTAGAAGCCATCTGGGCCACGACCTTCTTGCCGGGTTTGCCTTTACCTTTTATCTTAATCTTACCTAATATCGGCCTCAAGGTCGGCGTAATATTTGGGTCTATCTGGTCAATGGTTACATCCGCAATTAAACCGGTCACCTGCGGTACCTGGTCCGGCGTCGGGTTGTCAACCACTGTAACATTTATCGGCACCCCTGTATTAGCACCTATCCATGGCGCCAACGTATTAGGACCGGCTGAGAGCGTCTGCGTTACAGCAATCCGGTAATAGCCGTTGTCATCCGATGAACCACTGCCAACCACAACACCGGAATTGTCTTTAATCGTTATCATCTGGTTTGGAGCACATTTACCGATAAGCACCGGTTTTAACCCGACGGTCTTGCCTTCTAAATTAACTTCCGGTGTTAATCCGGTATTTGGAGTAGATTCACCTGCGGCTAAACCTGATGAGACCTCCCCGACAGTAAGTATAAATTTTACTGTGTCCTTTCTGTTGGGGTTACGTGCGGCGGATATTGTGGTTATAGAAAACTCATTCAATCCGGCTGAAGCCGAAGTAACGACTACGGCAATATCTTTATAATATCCAAATCCCGCAAACGTCCCGGTTAGCCAGCCACCGACAGAAATAACCGCGCTGGTCCGATTGTTATTGCCTTCATAGTAAGAAACCGTCCAGCCCGCAACATTACCGCTCTGCAGAACTGTATAGGCATCGTCCCGGTTCCCGTCGTTCTGAATCCGGAGGTAATAGGTAACCGCGATGCCGGCGTTAATTATCGCAGAGTAAGTCTGATTCTCCGCGCTGGTATTCCATTCATCATTACCGATAGAAGTGTAATCTGTGCCACTTATAACCCTGATAATATTGTCCGGCTGGTCGTTGATAGGTAAATTAATAAAGACCTTTACTGCATCCTTTTTCAAGTTATCTACGGTAGAGACACCGCTGGTCAACAATTCCAGAGTTGAACCACCGCTTAAGGCACTGCCTGCCCTTATCTCTACCCGGAGGTCCCTGGTCGCCTTATCCGCAAGGGTAACCGGGTAACCACCGTAGGTCTGTGTAATCTGTGGCGTAACATCATTTGTGCCGTCATAATATGAAATGGTCCAGCCGCTGGCCGCCGACGGGGTAACCTGCCGGGTAATACTGAACGTGTCCGACGTATTACCGTCATTCTCTACCCTGATATAGTAAATGATGGTCTGGTTATTCACGATGTCACTGGTGATTGTCTGGCTGGTGGCGCTGGTATCGTATATATCATTTCCAGAGTAGGCGGTTGTGGTGAGCGCAATAGACAGGTCGGTCTGGTATTGGGCCGTAACCATTGTAACTGTCCGGACTGACTCGGCCTGGGCTGGCGCACCGATTGATTGCGCCTTAATATCAACGGCCAGTTGACTGCCACCCGGTACACTTCCCGATGGCGTCACCTCCATCCGGATAACCGCCTTGCTGCCGGCACCCAGTAACGGCTGATAGCCCGCCGGACTGGTTATCTCTGTATTGATAGGTGTACCGCCGGTCTCCGCGTTATAATATGTCACGGCCCAGCCGGAAACCGCTGTGGGCGAAACCGTAACACTGAAAATATCATCAACATTACCATCGTTTTCCAATCTGATATGATACGAGATGGTTTGGTTATTTGTAAGGTTATAACTGGTTGTCTGAGATGCTATGTCCGCCACGCCTTCCACCAGGTAATAACTGTCATCCAGATAACCCCGCTTGACCATAGTATCCACCTGGCGTGACACATTAATGGTCGGAACTATCTTGAGCATATCCACATTGGTCCCGCTGGCCTGGCTCCGGGCTCTAATATAAATATCGGTTGTCGCACCACCGCTCAAAACCCCCGGTGTCAGTAGCAATAGAATCGCATCATAACCGCCGGGTGACAGGTTGGCTGATGTCCAGCCGGTGTCCATAGAAGTAATTGCCGTCATCGTCGGATAAGTGTAATAGGCAATGCTCCAGCCCGCGCTCGAGCCAGTTCCGGTCAGGATAAACCGGTCATAAACATTGCCATCATTCTGAACCCTGATATAATATGAGGTGGCCTGACTGCTATAGACCGTGTTGGCCATTGTCTGGCCAACCCCGGTATCGTTGCGGGTATCGTCCCCGATGAATGTCCCATCTGTGCCGGTCAGCGAGATATACAGGTCGGCCTGGTAACCGGTCTGGGCCGAGGTCTGGCACCTGACCGTATCCTGGTCCTGGCCGGCATTCAGGTCGGTATCCGGGCTCTTGGTGCTGTAAGCAAAGACATCTATCTCCTTAACATTGCCTACCCCGGCACTGGGCAACGGCGTCACCTCAACCCTGATATATTTCTTTTCCAAAACCGCATAGGTCGTCCACCACCCCTGTATTGATGTCATCTGGTTGGTAATATCCGTCCCGCCGGCGTCGTAATATGAAGAATTACCGGTATAGTAGTAAGTTACAACCCAGTCCGAACCGGCCGGGGTGGCCGTAACCGAGATATCATCATCACCGTCTCCTTCATTGGCCAGAGTAACGCTATATTTGACGACCTGCCCAATATCGCAACTGATGGTGGCCCGGGTCTGGTTGCCAATCGCGTTCGGTGTAGCCAGGTTCTGCCCGGTAAAATAGTCATTTCCGATATCATCGTTATCTCCGGCCGGCTGAACATTGCGTATCACTAAATCAGTTTTGAATATCTGGGTAACCTTGAGTTTAAGTTTAACGGTGTCCACCTTGCTTTGAGGCCCGTGCGTCGTTTTGATTGTAAATACCTTCTCGGTGCCGTATGCCGTGCCGGGCTTAACGTTTGCCTCCAGCCACATCAGGTATTTCTGCTGCGGGTCCAGGGTTATCCACTTTGTCCCATCATTCACATCCGGCGAAATATTGCCACCGCTGGAGTCACTGTAGTATGTGACGGTCCAATTGCTGTCAGAGCCAGTGCCTGATATCGTAAAGACCTCGTTGGTATTTCCGTCATTCTCTATCCAGACATAATAGGAAGGAACCTGGCCGATAACAATATTAGAATAACCGCCGGTCGGATATTCCTGGGGCGTGGGGTCGTAACTGTTATCAAAGTTATTCGGCGCAATTTTATAGTTATTCTTGTTGTTCTTGTCCCCGTCCTGGGATACAATCGTTACCCACGATGTCACTAGGTTATCCGGCTGATACCTGGCTGTCACCTTGGTTACACATTTAACCGCATCAGCCACACCTGTTGCAGACCTTGCGGTAATATAAAGCGGGAATTCGGTGTTACCGATAACATTGTTACCCGGGGTAACCGTAATCCTGATAATGTTAAACGAACCCGGATTAAGATTGTCGGTCGTCCAAGAAGTGGCCGGATATATCTCTTTCGTATAAGCAAAACCTTGATAATAAGAAACAGTCCAACCAACCGGCGTCGCAGTTGCCGTCACAGTATAACTTTCAGGCCCATTACCGTCATTATAGATCCTGACATAATAATTGGCGGACGCCCCATTATCCTTGTTTATCGTTGACCAGGTCTGACCTGTTGCATCTTCATTCCAGAAACTCTGGCCGATATACCCGGCCTCATCTACGATATTTATCCAGTTGTTCGGCTTGGACTCAAGCACCACCTGCGTCCTGGTTTTAACCGTATCTACCTTGTCAGGATTTGCCCACGAACGGCTCGTCACCAAAGCGTCTTTATAATAGCCACCATAGATGCTCGGGTCGGAATTAAACACCACCACCCTGATAATCGTGGGTGTGATAGCGCCTGCAGCCAGATCGTTTATTGTGTAATTACCATCTCCGACTTTAGCAGTAATATCTTCTCCGGTATCGTTGACAAAATAGTTGACGGTCCAATATGCATCATCACCTGTACCGTTAACAGTAAACGAGTCGGTCATATTGCCGTCATTGCCAATCCGGATATAATAAGTGGCCGTGCCACCCTTGGTAATTGGCGGTGTAGCCGCTACCACTTGCGTCGTGCCATCATCGTAAGTCCCATCACCGGTATACGGGCCACCAACATCAGTCGCCGCCATATTATCAGGTTGAAATGACGCATCTACTGTAGTGGTTGTCTTTATCCTATCCTCACCTGCCCCAGTCCGGCTCAATATAACCACCACCGGATACGAGGTCGTACCGGCCGCGCTGATGGTCGGCGTTACCTCCAGCCGGATTACCTTGCTGGCGCCAGGCGACATACCTTGCATATCAATACTGCTATACCCGCCAGCCGTAATTACATCCTGCGTAATACCAACGGCCCCATCAAAGAATTTTACATCCCAGTCCGTATTTCCCGCATCAACTGATGCAACCGTCAATGTGTCTGAGGTATTGGCATCGTTCTGGAGTTTGAGATAATAGACCGCCGGACTGTTTCTGACTACGGAAAGCGATTTGGTCGTGGTGATAACCGGATAATAGAGGTCATTACCTTCATAATCGGATTCATTTATCCGGCTGGTCCAGAGGTCGGGCTGATAAGCCGTGGCCGGCGAGGTCCGCATCAAGGCGGTGTCAATCTGCGCCGGTGACCCACTCATCTCCCGTAACGTTACATAGACATCATACGGCACCCCGGGCACAGCATATAATAACGGCGTCACCAGAATCTTTACCTCCTTGTAATTGACATCTCCCCCTCCACCATATAAACCATTAAATGCCTTATAGGTCAGACCATCGTTATTCCAACCGCTGCCGGTAACCGCAGAAGTAATGTCTGTATCGCCATCATAATACGATACCGCCCAGTTGATGTTACCGCTTGTGCCGGTCATAGAAATCAATACCAGGTAGTCGCCATCGTTTTCTATCCTGACATAATAAGTCGTTGGCGTTAACCTCGGACGATTGAGCTCTTCCACCGTCTGGTTGCCGATTGTATCGTCATTATCCCCTTGATAAGCACCGCTCTCGGTCTTAACCCAGGCATCGGCCTTATAGGTTTTAGTAACCGTTGTCCAGCCCGCGCAGGCATCTACATTTGCCCAGGCGCTTGTCGCATATGCCGTCACCGTCACCGGATAAAGCGTGTTACCAATTACATTAGCATCAGGAGTAACATCAACCCGGACTGTCTTGGTGGCCAGCGAAGTCAACGTCGTCGTATAGCCGGCACCTGTCATCTTAGCGGTGATATTGCCGTCTGAACCGCTCGCATCCAAATACACAACCGTCCAGCCACTGCCGCCGCCTACACCGGTAACGGAGAACGTGCCATCCTGCAAGCCCACATTCTCTATCTTAACATAATACGAGGCCGCAGACGGGTTAAGCGTGGAACTGGATGAGATTTGAGTTGTGGTTACCGATGTTTGATAAGGTAATCCTTTCACAGTGTACGCGGAGTCATTATCCAGATAACGTTTGATATAAACATCCGGTTGATACTGGGCCTGTCGTATGGTACTCGTTGCGACTGTATCTATATTGTTGCTTGACAACGGCTTAGCCCGCACTATCACCTGGTAACTATTATATAGCGACACGGTATTATCACAGGATACCTCCACCTTGAGAATTCCATCCCAGGTATTGGTCACAGATGAAAATGCCTTCAGGGCAACCGAATAACTGCCGTTCTTCACCGCGTCACTGACGTTGTTGGTCCAGGTTGATCCATCATAATAGGTCACCGTCCATTTGCCATCAGAACTATTGCCTGTGCCGGTGACGGTTATGGTCGCATCCGTATTGCCGTCCTGGCGGATGCGCACAAAATACGAGGCAACCTTGGGATAGGCGTCCGTATTTATCGTGATGACCTGCGTCACCGGTATTCCGCTCTCATACAGGTCGCCCGTCAGGTAACTCCCGTCCTCATCCGTGCCTTTCTTTACCTCAGCATCGGCTACATAAGTCGCCGTCACCGTCGTATTGCATAGCGCCGTATCCCGGATAGTCGGCGTGGCCGGTAAGTAAGAACTGATATAGACCTCTTTGGTGGTATTCCCGAGAGCGCCGCCAACACCGCCCTTTGGTTTTACCTC
>JACQXL010000054.1 GCA_016208805.1 Planctomycetota bacterium
ATTCTGAACGGAGTCCCGCTTCAGCGGGACGAAGTGAAGAATCTCCGTTTTATGCGTATTTGGGACGAGATTCTTCGCCCTTCGGGCTCAGAATGACACTCTCCGGGTGGTCTTTTTCCCATTTCGCAAGAGTTCAGTATTACCTTAAACCTTATAAGATGTCAATAACTAAATTACTTTTTCCTCGGCTCATAATCTTTTAATACTTCCTGAACAATCCGGCGGGCAATCTCAAAGGCGCCCGCTATCCTGATTACCTTAACCTTCTTTAACCCCTTTATCTTATAGAGGTTCTCAAATGGCTGGTCAGCCAGTCCTTTGAAGGAACTATACTTTTCAAGCAATTCGCTGGCAATCTTTTCTGCAGGTTTGTTGGGTATGCCCGTGCCAATCAGAATGGCTAGTAATTCCGCATTGGTGAGTTTGTCAGCGCCCAGGGCAATCATCTTCCCGCCTGGATGAGACCACTGTGCATTATCGGATTTCATACTGTATTTAGATTGTAATCAAACCCCTGCTAAAATCAACAAATACTTGGTTTTTCACCACCGATGAGGTGTAGGGACCATCCCTAACGGGAGGCGTTGCTCTACACACCCCTATTAGTAAACATCCACACCCCAGGCCCTGCGGTATATATCAGCGTAGGGCACGGAGTATATGGTTCGTATTCTCACCACAGGTCAGGCGCAGGCACGGGGTATATCATCTATTGCTAAACATCAACCCTCCAAGCCCAACGGTATGCATGGGCTAACTTGACGGTATGTGCGGACTGACCTGACGGTATGAACGGACTGATGGCACATTACATATCCGGGCGTGCTATGTTACCTATAGTTCATCGCCTCACCACAGGTCAGGGCAAGGCACGAGGGGGTACCCCCCACCCTCCCCCCTCCCCCTGTCTTGATTTTAAGCCACTTTTCAGGCGTGAAGGCGCTCATTTTGGCTTGACCGCGCACGCAATTTAGGCGGGTGGTTGATTACTCTGGATCAAATATCCCATTTCTTTGAGCCGGCGGATGCGTTCCGGCATCGGCGGATGGGTGGCCATCAGGTTGGCCACAAACCCTTCCTTGGCAGTGAAACTCCGACCGAGCGGGTCGGCAATGCAGATATGCGCTACGCCGCGCTTGATTGCGCGGGTCGGCTCGGCCGCGGATTCTATCTTGGCCAGCGCGCTGGCCAGCCCGAGCGGGTTACGAATCATCTCGGCGCCGGATGCATCGGCCAGGTATTCGCGCTTGCGCGAGACGGCCATGGCCAGTATCTGGGCCAGTATCGGCGCGATGATAATCAGGAACAGCCAGATGACCAGTAGGATAACCTGTCCGCCTCCGCCGCCTTTTCTGGACGATGACCGGCCCCGGCCCAGCCCGCGCATTGACCGGGCCGACCAGTCGGCCAGCAGGACAATCGCGCCGACCAGCGCGGCTATCAGCGTCATCAGCCGGATATCGTAGTTCTTAATATGGCTTAACTCGTGCGCGACCACGCCCTGTAACTCCTCGCGGTTGAGTTTGGCCAGCAGTCCCTCGGTTATGGCGATACTGGAATGCTGTGGGTCGCGGCCGGTGGCGAATGCGTTCGGGTCGGGGTCGGGAATAATATAGACCTTGGGCATGGGCAGTCCGGATGAAATCTTGACCTCTTCCACGATGTTATAGAACTGGTGTTCCTTGAGGTCGGAATGGTTGACCGCTCTGGCGCCGGTGGAGGCGAGCACAATCTTATCGCCACTGTAATAACTGGTCAGGACCGAGATGCCGGCGATGATGATGGCGATAACCGAGCCGACCGGCGGCACGCCCGTAAAGAACAGGTCAAACCCGATGCCGATGATGCCGAAGAAGATGATAAAGATGATGACTATCAGCCATGTGGCCCGGCGGTTGTGCTTTTCTTGTTCGTATATGTTCATAGTTACCTAACCACAGATGAACACGGATGAACACTGATTATCCGTGTCTATCTGTGTCAATCTGTGGTTCCAGATTGCTGGTCCAAACAGAATATCTTTGTCGTCCACCAGCCGGTCTTGAGGAATCCGGTCAGCAGGAATGCCAGCATCATCATCGCGCTCAGGCCGGGGTCGTCCGGGGTATTAAACAGGTTGCCGCCGGCGGTCAGCCAGGCCGTCAGCGTGGAATAGACGCTCAGTTCTATGGCAAAGTTAACGCCGGCCAGCGGCAGTTGCAAGACGCTCAGGACGAACCAGGTGACCAGGTCGCCGGCCATCACGCCCTGGATAATCGCATACCATTGCCCGCTCGGGTCAAGGAGCGTCATAGAGGGCAGATAAAGCGCCACCCGGACGGTTATCAGCCCGATAAATTCCTTGCTGAGCACCCTGCCGGCCGATGTAACATCTTCCAGGAACGGGGCGCCTTTTTCCTTGAGCAGTCCGACCAGCCGCGTCTCGGCGGTCTTGACGGCCGTCGGGGCGGGCTCGGCATACGGGACATTCCGTTCTGATGCCCGGCGCCATTCGTCTTTCCTTTCCAGCACCAACTTAAGACAGCTGGGGCAAACCAATATATCACCCGCCTTTTTCAGGTGGAGCATAGAAAACGCCTCAAGACAAATACTGCATAACTGCCTGCGCCAACAAAATGTTCTGGGCATAATACCTATTTATAAGGAAGCCAAGAGGCCAAAAATCATGGTTTCGTGGTTTCCTTATAATGGTTTTCTCGTAATCTGTGGTTTAGAACTGGACCTTAGGCGCCTTTTTCTCCTCGCCCGATTCTATCTCAAAGAACTCGGCCGGCTTGAACCCGAACATCCCGGCAATGATATTGGACGGGAACATCTGGACTGCGTTATTTAACCGCATGACATTGTCGTTATAGAACTGGCGGGCGAAGGAGACCCTGTTCTCGGTTGACGAGAGTTCTTCCTGTAGGGCCAGGAAGTTCTGGTTGGCCTTGAGTTCCGGGTAGTTTTCCACAACCATAAAGAGCGATTTAAGGGCCTGCATCAGGGTGCCTTCGGCCTTGCCCAACTCGCCGACCGCGCCGGCGGCCGAGGCGGACATACAGGCCGACCGCGCCTTGGCGATATTCTCAAATGTCGTGTTCTCGTGCTTGGCATAACCCTTGACCGTTTCCACTAAATTCGGGATGAGGTCATAGCGTCGTTTGAGCTGGACATCAATCTGGCTCCAGGCGTTCTTGACCGTGTTGCGCAGGCCGACCAGTCCGTTATAGGCCGCAATCACCCAGACCACTACAATTAGCACTACCAAGGCCACCGCCCCTAATACCACCAACAAAATGCTCATACCTTTTCCTCCTCTCTTAACACGAATTACACAAATTTAACTAATCCTACAAATTAGTGTCATTCGTCCGATTCGTGTCATTAGTGTTATTGTTTTGTTGTTTTACGGATAAATCTTATAAAGCATCCGCGGGAATGGGATGCATTCGCGGATATGTTCCCGGCCGCAGAGCCAGGCCACGGTGCGTTCCACGCCCAGCCCGAATCCGCCGTGCGGGACCGAGCCATAGCGCCGGGTATCCAGGTACCACTCAAAAGCGGCCTTGGTCCCGCCGAAGGCGGGATCGGCAATCCGTTTTTCCAGCATCTTGATATCATCCTCGCGCTGGCTGCCGCCGATAATCTCGCCGTAACCCTCGGGCGCAATCACGTCAACGCAGAGCGCCTTGTCCGGCTGGTTCGGGTCGGTCTTCATATAAAAGGCCTTGACCGCCATCGGGAAACGGTGAATCATTACCGGTGTGTCAAAGTGCTTGCCGATGAATTCCTCTTCCGGCGCGCCCAGGTCGCTGCCTTTTTCAAACTTGTGTCCTTCCTTGTCAAACATCTTGGTCAGTTCGTCATAGGATACGCGCGGGAAGGGCGCCTTGACCTTTTCTAATAGTTTCGTATCGCGCCCGAGCAGTTTCAGGTCATCGGCCCGGTTCTTCAGGACGGTCTGGACAATCGTGCAGATGAATTCTTCGGACAGTTTCATTACGTCCTCAAGTTCGGCATAGGCCATCTCCGGCTCAACCATCCAGAATTCCATCAGGTGCTTGCGGGTCTTGGACTTCTCGGCCCGGAAGGTCGGGCCGAAGCAATAGACATTACCCAGCGCCATTATTGTTGCTTCATTATATAACTGGCCGCTCTGGGAAAGATAGGCCTTGTCGTCAAAATAGGTTACTTCAAACAGGGTGGTGGTGCCTTCACAGGCGGCCGGGGTAAGGATGGGCGCATCCACCAGCGTAAAGCCGCGGTTGTCAAAGAAGTTACGGATGGCCCGGATAATCTCGGCCCGGATGCGCAGGACCGCGGATTGGGTCGGCGTGCGCAGCCAGAGGTGGCGCTGTTCCATCAGGAATCCCGCCCTGGACCAGGCCGGTGCCGTCGCGGATTTGCAGAAACTGTAGTTTGCCGCTACTGCGGTTGTTATACAGCCAGCCCTTGACCGTGACCGATTGGCCGATATGGTTCTTCAATTCTGAAATATACGCCATAACGCAAGATTATATCTAAGATGCGGGCAGGGTCAAGAAATTTGATTGACTGCCCGAGAGAGAGTGCTATAATATAATGGATGAAAAAGCCATTGATAGCAACTGTAATTATTTTGGGCGCCGTTGGTGTATATCTGACGGCGAGCCCAGAGGATGAGAATATGAAAGTCAGAGAACCTGCATTAGCCGGGACCTGGTATAAAGGCAAAGCGGATGAACTGCGTAAAACAATTACCAACTTCCTTTTTAAAGTGCCGACATCCGTTACCGAACAATATAAGGATGCGACTATTGTCGGGCTGGTCTCGCCGCACGCCGGGCACGAGTATTCCGGCCAGTGCGCGGCATATGGTTATGCCGCGATAAAGGATAAATCATATAAACGAGTGGTCATAATGGGTCCGAGCCATCACGCCGGATTCAAGGGCGTGGCCGTTACCAACGCGACCCATTACAAGACCCCGCTGGGAACTGTTGAGATTGACCAACCGGTCTGCCAGGCGCTTCTTAAGAACGCTGATTTATTCTCTGTCCATCCGGATGCCGATGCCCTGGAGCATTCCCTGGAGATTCAGCTGCCGTTCCTTCAGACGGTCATCACCGGCTATAAACTCGTGCCGCTGATTATCGGCGATGTCCGCGACAAAGAACTGGCCGCGGTGGCCAAGGCAATCCGGCAAATAACGGATAACGAAACGCTGGTTATCGCCTCATCCGATTTCACCCATTACGGACCTCGTTTTGGCTATGTTCCGTTTGAAGATAATATCAAGGAGAACCTCAGGAAACTTGATGGCGGCGCGATAGACAAGATTGTATCGCTTTCAGCGGACGGATTCACCAAGTATATCAATTCCACCGGCGCGACCGTCTGCGGCTACCGGCCGATTGCGATACTGCTACACCTTCTTCCCAAAGAAACGCAGGCGAATCTTCTTGATTATTATACCTCGGGCGATTTGCTTGGTGATTATACGGATACGGTCAGCTATGCATCAATCTGTTTTACCGCGGGCGGCCAGAGACAATGTGATGAACATATACTTGACGAGCCCGAGCAGAAGTTCCTGCTGAAACTGGCGCGCGAGGCATTACGGATGCACTTTAAATCAGGCAAGATGCCGTCGGTTGATGAGGCCAAACTCACGCCGCGGCTGAAGCAGAAATTCGGCGTGTTTGTCAGTTTGCATAAGAATAAGGAATTGCGCGGGTGCATCGGTAACTTTGAGCCGGTGGTGCTTTATAAAGCGGTGATGAAACAGGTGATAGAATCGGCCACCGGCGACCCGCGGTTTGAGCCGATGACCGCGGCCGAAGAGTCCGGCGTCCATATTGAAATCTCGGTGATGCCGCCGATGAAAAAGATCCATTCCTACAAAGAGAAGGTTAGTTTTTACCGGAAGATAAGCGAGGACGCGATAGAATGTCTGATTTGTCCCAAACACTGCAAAGTGCTCAACCACCAGCGCGGGACCTGCGGCAATAAGGAAAACGACGATGGGGTTTACTATTCATTAGTTTATTCGCGGCCCTGCACCATAACCACCGGCGACCCAATAGAAAAGAAACCGTTTTTCCATTTCCTACCCGGCGCCAAAACCCTTTCGCTGGCTACGGCCGGTTGTAATTTCGGATGCAAGTTCTGCCAGAACTGGCAAATCTCGCAGGCCAAACCGGAGGAAATAGAAAACAGTGCTGCAACACCCGAAGATATAGTCAAGCAGGCCAAGGAAACTAATTTAACGGTGATTGCGTTTACCTATGGCGAACCGGTGGGCTTTTATGAATATATGCTTGATATCGCGCGGCTGGCCAAAGAGCATAACATTAAAACCGTGATGATATCCAACGGCTACATTAACGAGAAACCGCTCTGGGAGGTTTGCAAGCATCTCAGTGCGGTAAAGGTTGACCTGAAATCGTTTAGTGATGATTTCTACAAGAAGTATTGCAACGGAACCCTCCAACCAGTTCTGGATACATTATTGACTCTAAAGGAGATAGGCATTTGGTACGAGATAGTAGTGTTGCTCATTCCGACCTTGAACGACAGCGAGCAGGAGATTCAGGCGATGTGTGAATGGATAAAGGATAACCTCGGAGCGGATGTGCCGATGCATTTCTCGCGGTTTCATCCGATGTATCAGCTGGCCAATCTGCCGAGGACGCCGCTGAAAACGCTTGAGCAGGCACACACAATTGCTAAAAAGAACGGGTTGAACTATGTTTATCTGGGCAACGTCTCGCCGCATACGGCCGAATCTACCTATTGCCCGGGTTGCAACAAGGTGGTTATAGAACGGAAGGGCTATACAATCGGGCAGTATAATGTAAAAGAAGGTAAATGCACCGCCTGCGGGCGGCCTATTCCCGGGATATGGTAGTTTTAGCGGCCCGGAATTATTTTACAACAAATCTGTAATTTTTCTTGACAATATTTTCCGTATATTATAGATATAGACTACTTAACAAGTGAGGGGTATCTCTTCGTAGAATACAGGATGGGAGGGTAGTATTGTATGAAAAATCTATTTTACGGCTTAATTATTATCGGCATGCTTGCGGCTATCGGTGCAGTCTTCCTGGCCTTTAACGCCCGAACCCAGGCCTTTACCGAGAAATTTGCAGCCGAGAATGCGAGAGATGAGGCCGAAAACAAACGCCGGGATGCCGAGGCAGAAGCCAAAAATGCATCAACGATTAGAAAGGAAGCCGAGGAAAAATCAGCCAAGGCCGACAAGGAAAAAGAGAATGCCCTTGAGGAAGCAAAGAAGTCGGTAGCGAAGGCGGAAGAGGCCAATAAAGAACGGGATAATTCCTATAAACTAGTGGCCGATGCGAAGTTAAAGATGGAAGAAGCCCTCGCCATCAAGAATAAGGCCGAAGGCGAACGGGACGAGGCATTCACTAAACGCGATGAAGCCGAAGGCAATCTTAAGGCCACCGAAGAATCAAAGA
>JACQXL010000055.1:0-583 GCA_016208805.1 Planctomycetota bacterium
CCCAGTGCCAGAATACGCCCTGATAGGCCATGTTATGGATGGTTATCACTGTTTTTACAGAGGCAAAGTCCTTTTTGTAGAGCGTCCGGACATAGACCGGGATGAGTCCGGTCTGCCAATCGTGGCAGTGGATGATATCTGGCTTGAGGTTGAGGAGTTTAATGGCCTCAAGCACGGCCCGGCAGAAGAATATAAAGCGTTCGGCATTATCCCAGTAATCGCCCTGCGGGGTGCTGTAGAGATAATCGCGGTGGTAGTATTCGTCGTTCTGGATGAAATAGACGTCTATTTTATCATCGGTGGTATGTTTTCCCGACGCTCCGGTCGGGACGTCGCTGCGGCTCCGCCATACAGTGGCGCTGCGTATCTGGTCGCCGATCTTGATATTGACTCTGACGTCGGTGGAAACGAGGTCGTGGGTGGAGTCCTTGACCTGCTTGTAGAGCGGCATAAAGCAGGAGACTTTTTGCTTGAGTCCTTTCAAGGTCTTGGGCAGCGTGCCGGCCACATCGGCCAGTCCGCCGGTCTTGGCGAAGGGGACCATTTCAGGACTGATTTGAACAATGTGCATCTATGTTTAACC
>JACQXL010000055.1:670-4930 GCA_016208805.1 Planctomycetota bacterium
TGCCTTAAGAGGGTTTATATATAACTCTCTTGGCTTCCAATTTCACTTTCGCAAAGTTAAGAATCAAACCGTGATTTTTACCAAACGCCTTAAGGTAAGATTTAACGATAGCAAAGTGAATGTCTTCTATTTCTTTGATTGCTTTAAGTTCTACTATAATCGTATCTTCAACCAGCAGGTCAAGCCGATGGCGTCCTATTTCTATGCCTTTATATTTTACAGGTAATTCTACCTGTTGAGATACTTTTAATCCCCTATCCCGTAATTCTTTAACCAACGCATTCTCATAGAAGGACTCAATAAAACCCGGGCCGAGGTCCGTATGGACTTCTATCCCGGCGCCAATAATTTCCCCGGTCAGTTCTTTATGCGGCAGTTCCATATAAGATCAGTTTAAGAACCCGGGAAAATTCCTCCTGGCCTCCTGGATTCCTTATAAATCTGTGGTTACACAACGACTTCGCGCAGGAAGGCGGCGGCGTTTTCCGGCGGCACCGGGTTGATATAAAAACCCGTGCCCCATTCAAAGCCGGCCACCCGCGTAATCCGCGGGATGATTTCTATGTGCCAGTGGTAATATTCGGATTCTTCCAGATTAAAAGGCGTCGTATGAATCAGCATATTATAGGGCGGATTATTGAGCGATTTTTCCAGTTTGGAGAATACCTTTCTGAGGATGTCCGCCAGCGGGGCAATCAGGTGCGACGTGATATTCTCAAAGTGAGTCAGGTGTTGCTTGGGCAAAATCCAGGTCTCAAACGGGAACCTGGATGCAAACGGGCTGATGGCTATAAAATGCTCGTCGTTGATTACGATACGTTGCTCATCCTCTATATCCTGCATAATAATATCGCAGAAAAGGCACCGGCCCCGGTGGTTGAAGAATGTCTTGCAACCTTTCATTTCCTGTTCTATCCGGATGGGCGTAACCGGCGTAGCGACCAACTGGGAATGGGTATGCTCTAATGATGCGCCGGCCGCATCACCGACATTCTTGAATACCAATCCGAATACCAACCGGGCGTCTTTCTTCAGGTCTAATAACCGGTCTTTATAGACCTGGATAATCTTCTGGATATGCTCGGTAGGCAAAGCGGCCACCGAGAGGAGGTGTTGCGGGGTTTCAATGATGACCTCGTGTGCGCCGATGCCGCGCATCTGGTCGTAAATCCCCTTGCCTCGTTTTTCCAGGTTGCCTTCAATCATCAATGCCGGGAATTTGTTCGGCACCACCCGGACATCCCAGCCCTTGCCGTCCTTGGGCAACCCGTTCGGGCGCAGTGCATATATCTCCGGCGGGGTGGTTGCCTCCTGACCCTCGCAGAACGGGCAGGGCCCGGCCCGGGGCGACTTGGGCACCGGCGACTTGAAGTCATCCGGCCGCTTGGCCCGCTCGGATGCGATTATTACCCACCGGCCTAAGATTGGTTCTTTTCTCAGTTCTGGCATATGATTACAAGCCACCCCGACGCTTCGGTCGGGACTCCCCGCCTGCGCCACGGCTTCGGCGGGCAGGCGTCACGACTCCGCAGATTACACGGATTTTGGCATCCCGTCAATAAATATCGTAACTTATTAAGCCGTAATCTGTGAAATCTGTGGCTTACGCCGTCCAGTTGATATTCTCAAATCCGTCCACCGGCAGTTTGAATTTGATAGGGAGCGTGGCCGGATAGGTGGCCAGAGACTTGGCAGGCCTGCCTGCCGTAGCCTCGGCGTAGGCAGGAGTGTTTGGTTGGGCTGAATAAACCTTAACAAATAACTCCACTTCTTCGCCCGGCTTGAAAGACAGGGCGTCAAACGGGCAGGAGATTTCCAGGATATTAGAATAGGCGATACTTTTCAGGTTATCCTTTATAACGCACTGGTTCTCGTCGCAGACGCTGAAATAAGGCGCAGCGGGCAGGCCGTTGATTATAATCATTCGTTTCTGCGGCTGGAGGAATTTAATGGTGAAAGAGATATTGTTTAATTGGGCGGTGGCTTGTCCTGAGGGACGAAGGATATCAAACCTGAAAAACAGGTCGGTATGGTTGAACCCGAAGAAGATTGATTTAAGGAGCGGTTTATCAGACTGGTCCATTGTGCTGCGCAGGCCGGTATCCCGGCTGGCGATATACTGGCCGGCCGGCAGCCACTCAAAATAGTCGCTCTGGCGGCCGTCCATCTGGATATCCAGAAGCCCCCAGGGTTGGGTATAGACTTCTTTGGGCGTTATCTGCTTGATAGTCCGGTGCAGGTAATCCGGCACTTCCAGTCCGGCTGAGAGATAAATATTCATCAGGTGCTTGCGGAAGAGACTGTCAAACAGGCCGTCCAGCGGAGATGAGTGTTCGTGTCCGAACCACCAGAACCAGTCGCTTCCTTCAGCAATATAGATATCTTCCAGCGAGAGTCCTTTAGATTGAGCGGTTTCCCGCGTTCGGGACAGGTATTCCCAGCCCTGGTAGTCTTCGTTATGGCCAATCCAGATGGAGAAATTATGGTTAATCCAGGAGCCGGAATAGATTGTCGGGAGCGTTTGTCTGGGCGGATGAGATTGCAGGTAATCGCTTAGTCGGACGGTTTCTATTTCCTTATCGTCGCTGAGCGCCTGATAAAGTCCGCGCAGGAATTCTATGCCGTTATTGGGATAATGTTCCCAGGGGTTCTCGCCGTCCAGGATAATGTTAACCAGGGGCGGCGTATGCTTTGAACGTGATGCGTTGGTTTTAATCTGGCTGATGAGATGCTGGACTGCGTCCTTGGCCGGCCAGCGCTGGTACTGGAAACTAATCAGGTTGGAAAACGACTGGTCTCGGAAGACAGCGGCCAGTTTCCGTTCGCCGGCGTCTACCTGATAGGGCTGATACAGCGTAGTGGAATCATTCAGGATGCCGTTATTGTCACGCGGGAAAGAGGTATTGAGAGTATGAGCCAGTATTTCTTCGTCTGTGGCGAAGTAATTGATGCCGTGCGCGGCCAGCAGCGGCAGGATGCCGGGCGAGACCGAGCCCTCGGCCGGCCATAACCCTTTAGGGTCGGCGCCGAAATAACCGCGATATGATTTAACGGCCTCGGCTAACTGCCAGTCCGCATCTTCTTTCAGCCCGGGCTGGTTCACCTGCGGTAGTTTTATACCGGGCATCGCCGTCCGGGCCGAGGACATATCCACCAGCAGAGGCAGAATCGGATGATAGAACGGCGTGGTCGTGATTTCTATCTGGCCCGATTCCTGAAGCCGGCGATGGAGCGGGATAATCTGTCCCAGAATCTCCATCTCTTTCTGGAAGAGAACGGTTTTGTCCGATTCGGTATAATTGCGGCTTTTTGCCTTGAGCGATTTCAGGAAATCATCCTTTTCTACTGCGGTTGAATGGAACCAGACCAGGTTGGAACAGACGATAAGGTCAAGGTAATCCTGCGTGTTGAACTTGTCCCGCATAAGTGCCACGTCATACCGACATGGTGTGACGGGACTGACTGCGGTCTTGCCGTTGGCGTTATGTTTATTCTGCAGTTCTTTATAGCGCGGGCAGGCGGCAATCATCTGGACCGGATGGGCCATAAACGAATTGTCCTTGAGGTATTGTTTATCCTCTTCGGTCAGGTCGGCCACCGGTTTACGGCCCAGATATAGCAATCTGTCCCAGCCGCCGTTACGGAGCGACAGCGGAGTCCCAGCGGGGAGGTATTCTGTTATCTGTTTGAGGAGCGACGGGACAAGGTTGATATTGGCCTTGATGTTGGGGAATTCTTCAAGGAGCGCGGCCATTCCGTAATAGTCTTTGATGCCGTGCAAGCGCACCCAGGGCATCCAGAACTCGCCGGTCACCCGGTCGCGGTAATAGGGTTGGTGATGATGCCAGAGGAAGGAGAGGTAAATCTTCATCTTGGGAGGGTATTTTAGATTGTTCGTCGGGCAGGTCAAGGAAATACTTTCCCGCTATTTTTTAAGGAGTGTACCCTACACCCCTTGCTAAACTGACCACCACTTGTTGGTAAGTTCTCCACCAGCCGGTCGGCACTACTCCAGTAGCCGGACTAATGTCCTCCGGTAGCCGAACCAATGCCATCCCGTAGTTGGTCGGGCGGTCTCCAGTAGCCGTTCGGAAATGCTCCACTATCCGGTCGGCACTACCCCGTTAGCCGGACTAATGCCCTCCAGTAGCCGAACCAATGGCATCCCGTAGCCGGTCGGGCGGTCTCCACCAGCCCGACCACTGGTGGGGTGCGGGGGGTAGGGTAGTACTCCCCTAAAATCAGCCGTTTTGATGAATT
>JACQXL010000056.1 GCA_016208805.1 Planctomycetota bacterium
TGGGAAAAAGACCACCCGGAGAGTGTCATTCTGAGCCCGTAGGGCGAAGAATCTCGTCCCAAATACGCATAAAACGGAGATTCTTCACTCCGCTTCGCTCCGTTCAGAATGACAAAAGGGGCATTTCGCAAGAGTTCGGTATTTAGGTAAAATATTTTGACCCCGTCGGCAATAATTGATATACGAGTTATGCAGGTACTGTCATTGCGAGGAGCGGAGCGACGAAGCAATCTCGTATTCCCGTATAAAATAGAGATTGCCACGGCCGCCTACGGCGTCCTCGCAATGACATAGGGGAAAGTAAAAACCATAGGGTTTCAACAGAACCACTGATTATAACTTATTCGTAATTAGTAAATTCGTAATTCGTAGGGCTACAGATGAAAATCCAAGTCGGTGCCAGTATTCTTTCGGCTGATTTCGCTCATCTGTCTGATGAATTAAAGAAGTGCGAAAAAGCCGGTATTGATTCCATCCATTTAGATATAATGGATGGTCATTTTGTGCCTAATATTACCTTTGGAGCACCATTAGTAAAAAAGATTCGTGCTTATACCTCATTGTCTTTTGACGCCCATCTTATGATAGAGAGCCCGGCAAGATTTATTAATGACTTCATCAAGGTGGGTGTTGACGGAATTACCGTTCACGTAGAGTGCTTTGGCGAGTTGAGACCGGCCTGTCAGGGTTGGAAATTCCCAAAGGAAATAACATCTCTTGACGCCACTCAGATAAGGCCGGTATTGAAGATGATTAAATCAGCCGGTAAAAAGGCATTTGTAGCGCTGAATCCGGGCACCCCTTTGTGCATAAATGAGATTCTCGGCGAGATTGATGGCGTCCTGATAATGTCGGTTAACCCCGGTTTTGCCGGCCAGTCGTTCAACCGGACGGTTCTGTCCAAGATAACAGCGCTCCGGACGAAATATCAGGGCGATATCCAGGTTGACGGCGGCGTTAATGACCAGACCGCGCCCGAGGTAATCAAAGCCGGCGCCAATCTACTGGTTACGGCCAGTTATTTCTTCAATGCGCCGGATAAAGCCAAGGCCGTGATAGGACTTAAAAAACTATGATGCCCAAGACGCCGACTGCCTGCGGTTACCTCCACAAGATAACCACTGTGAATCCCTGATGATAGACGACGTCTCAAAGGCGGCCGGATTGCTCAAAGGCGTTTATGAACGTTCAAATCATACAGACGGTTATGTCAGCATAGAAGTCCCGCCCCGATATGCCTATAATCCTGATGAAACCGTAAAATCGGGCCGGCGATTGTTCAAACAAATCGGTAAGCCAAATATTATGATTAAGGTGCCCGGCACAAGCCAGGGACTGCCCGCTATCCGCAGACTGGTTGCCGAAGGCATTAATATTAATGTGACGCTCTTATTCTCCAAATCTCAGTATGAAGCCATAACCGATGCCTATATCGCCGGACTGAACGACCGGCTCACCGCGAAATTGCCGTTAAAAGACATCTTTTCCGTGGCCAGCGTTTTTGTTAGCCGGATTGATACCAAGATAGATAATATGCTGGATAAGTCGCCAAACTTGAAAGGCAAAGCGGCCGTGGCTAATTCCAAAGTAATGTATCAAGTATATAAAGAAATATTTTGGGGAGATAGATTCAAGAAACTGGTTTCCGCCGGCGCCAACCGTCAGCGTATTCTCTGGGCCAGCACCAGCACCAAAAACCCGGCCTATTCGGCCACCAAATATGTAGAGGAACTCCTCGGTCCGGACAGTATCAATACCATCCCGCCCCAGACCATTCAGTCCTGTAAGGAAAAAGGTATGGCCCATGGCGATATTGCCTGCGGCCTGCCAGATGCCCATAAAGTGATTCAGGACTTGGCAAAATTAGGGATTGATGTCAACCAGGTCGGTGATGAAATCCAGAAAGAAGGCGTCAAGGCGTTTGAGGATTCGTATAATAAATTACTTTCAGCGATTAGGGTTAAATCGGCTAAATCAGTTTAATCCGTTTACTTAAAGATGATAGCGGAAATACTTAAACAATACGGCTACAAGAAGTTAAACGACCGGCCCAAATATCCCAAGGAGCGGCACTGGCCGTCCGATGCGGCCAAATGCCTGCGCGCCCTGGTTTATCAGTGGCGGGGCGAACAGCCCCGGACCCGCGAGGGCCGGTTCTTCTTCATCCTCTCGGACGGCGAGGCGCACCATAAACTCATTACCCAGCAGTTGGAGGAAGCCGGCGTCCAGGTAACAATGAAAGAAGCGCCCCTGCGCGACCCGAAACTCAATATCTCCGGCAAACTTGACGCCCTGATTAAATTCAACGACAAATATTATGTCCTGGAGATAAAATCCATCAACCGCTACGGATTTGACGAAATCATCCGCGACGGGCCCAAGGAAGACCACGTCATCCAGTTGCAACTCTATCTCCACTTCGTCCAGAACCTCTTTAAGATTGACGCCAAAAGCGGTATCCTGCTCTATAAGAACAAGGATACCAGTTCGTTCTACGATTTCCAGATTGATTATAACGAAATGGTGGTCCGGGACTTCTTTGAGAAGCTGAAAATAGTTGAAGAAAATATCGCTCGGGGCACACTGCCGGAGAGGCCTTATGAACGGACCGACTGGCACTGCCAGTATTGCGATTACAAAGAGACCTGCTGGCTGGGCGCGCCGGCGGACAGTATTGCGCAGATTACCGACGAAGAATTTGTCCGGCTGGTCGGCGACCTGATTTACACCAAGAGCCAGCGCAAGGAGTTTGAGGTCAAAGAGGACGAGTTGGTCAAGCAGGTCAAGGAGCAGTTTAAGAAGCGCAATCTGACCAAGAGCCAGATTGGCAGTTATATCCTGGAACTCAAGAAATCTCCGATGCGCCGGCTGGACCAGAAAAAACTACTGGCCTCGTTGGGACTGGGCGATAAGGAACTGGAACAATACTACGAGACTAAAGATGTGGAACGATTGGATATAAAAGAGTTTTACGAATGACTTAATGACGAAATCCTAATGACGAAAGAATGACGAATGACTAAATTAGTCATTCAGGCATGAGGACATTCATTAGGCATTCGTCATTAGACATTAGTCATTAAGGTGATAATATGTTTATCAAATACCTCAACAGGATAATGCTTATTATCAGGATACTGACGCTCCCGCTTATCATTTTTATGGGTCTTGACTATATGCAGGGCTGGGGGGTGGCGCGCACGCCGGCCGCATTAATCGTGATATTTGTCTTCCTGGTGATTTACTTCTTCGGCTCGCTCACCCAGACGATGCTCCGGCTCAGGAACCAG
>JACQXL010000031.1 GCA_016208805.1 Planctomycetota bacterium
ACTAGGGTGTCATTCCCGCGTAGGCGGGAATCCAGTATTTTGGCGGTTTCCTGGATTCCTGCTTTCGCAGGAATGACGGATAAGAGAGGACATTAACTATGTTACGCTCAATAGTGGGGATCCACCATATCAAGCGGCCCGCAAGATGAAGCAGATTTTCTTTGTGTCCCATGCCCAGCACATAACTCTCTTTTTATATGAGTAATTTTATTGCCTTAACTCCTAAAATTTGCCAAACTCAGGTAATCTAAAAGTAATTTATGTGCTGGGTGAATGCCTTTGTGGTAATTAATGCTCTATGCAAACGTGGCGCAAGTTACCGGTTCCCAGGTCCGTTCTCTTCCTGACAGAGTATCTGCTCCTGCGGGCGGCGATGGTGTTGCTCTTGAGTATCCCTTATCAATACGCCCGGCGGATTATCTCCTATCTGGTTTCCTGCATCTACCGGTTTGACTGCCGTTTCCGCAATGTGGCACAGGATAACCTGTCCAGTGCCGGCATCACGGGCGTAACCCCGCAGGATGTTTACCTCCACTTTGCGCTCAGTTTCCTCCAGACGCTCTATCTGCCGCGGCTACTAAACCGGAACAACTACCGGAGATATGTGACATTCCAGAATGAGGATGTTCTTAAGCCACAGATTACACAGAAGGATGTATTGCGGGATAGGGGAGCGATTCTGGTCGGGGGGCATCTGGGCAACTGGGAGGCGGCCATCATCGCACTGGGGCTGGCCGGATATCCGCTCAATATCGTGGCCTGGAAACAGATAAATCCGCATATTGACGAGATGTTAGTGCGGCTACGCACCTCAGCCGGCGGACGGATTATTTATACCGAAGGCGCTATCGGCAAATGCCTGGAGGCGCTCAACCGCGGTGAGGTGATCTTTATCTTAGTTGACCAGACCGGCCGGGGCGAGGGGGTGATGGTGGACTTCTTCGGCCGCCCGGCGCCGGCCTTGTGGGGCGCGGCCAACCTGCATCTTAAGACCGGGGCGCCGATTATCACCTTCGCTTGTATTCACCATCCCGCCATACGGCGGGACTCCGCTGCCGCTCCGCAGATAAATTATCTACTCACTTTTAATAAGCCGATTCAATATGCCGCGACCGGGGATAAGGAGGCGGATATCGCCAATATTACCCAACAGTATATCCGGGAATTGGAGGGGTTTATCCGCCAGTGGCCGGAGCAGTGGATATGGTTCCATAGGCGATGGAAACAATACAAATGACCTTACCACGAAATCACGAAAGCATAAAGGCACAAAATAATCCGTGTAATCCGTGGCTGAAAATACTTGACAGGGGGTAAGGGTTTTATATGATAACTTGTTTGTAAATAAGGGATGCCTTATTACCAATGAAGAGTATAAAAAAGGTAGTCCAGAATTGGTTGGATTCAGCGCAATATGACCTGGAAACTGCCGAGTTTATGCTCAAGACCAGGCGGTATATCTACACGGTTTTTATGTGTCATCTCTGCCTGGAGAAAGGACTGAAAGCGAAGGTTGAACAAATAACAGCGAAGACCCCACCCAAGACTCATGATTTAGAGTATCTGGTTAAACTGGCTGGTTTATTACCTTCTAAAGAGAGACGGACCTTTATCGCCGAAATCAGTAATCTGAGTATCGTAACAAGATATCCGTCTGATTTCCGCAGGTTGCTCAAGGATTTTTCGTTACGGCGGACCGCAACTATATTGCGGATGACAAAAGAGGTTTTTCAATGGATAAGAAAATCTATAACACGATAACCGAATACAGGCAACGGCTTGAACGGCTGGGCATCAGGATAAAAAAGATTATTCTATATGGTTCCGGCGTCTCAAAGAATCTTCGGCCGGATAGCGATATAGATTTGGTTGTTATCTCAGATAGTTTTAAGAATATGGATACCTGGGAGAGGTTGAGTTTCTTGGGTCGGGCCCGCATCGGAATCAACCGACCGATGGAAATACTTGGATTTACCGACAAGGAATATAGCAATGAGTCCAAAGGCACCTTTATTGGCGATGAGGTAAAAGCCAAAGGGGTGGCCGTAGTATAATGGAAGAGTAGAATTGTGTCACCCCGGCCCGACCCCACTGGGGCGTCGGGACGAGGCATGAGAAAAGCCCGCCTGCGTCCCGAAGGCATTCAGGACTGCGGCGAGGCAATGGAGGTAAGGGCTATGAAGAAAATGGTCGTGGGTATGCTGGTGATAGGGCTGGTGGCGGCGATGTCCAGCGGCTGTGCGGTCAAGCGTTATAAGGCCCAGAATACCGCACTCAAGAAGGAAAACCTGGAACTCCAGATGCAGGTGGCCCAACTGGAAACCGATTGCGCCAACCTCTATAACCGCAACGAGATTCTGCTGAAGGAAATGAAGAAATCAAGGGGCGAACCCGTGGAATACGCCGAACCACGCACCACCGGCGACAGCGGCGTCACCAAATTGCTCAAGAGCAAAGGACTGGAAGTAGTTGAACGCGACGGCAACCCGTCCGTTATCGTGACCGACCTGTTCAACCCGGGCTCGGCCAGTCTGTCATCCGATGACAAGTCCCGGCTCAAGAAGGTAGCCGATGCTATCAAATCCGTGGCCGGCACTACCCCGATGCGGATTGACGGCTACACCGATAACCAGCCGACCAAGGTTTCCAAATACGAGACCAACAAGGAATTATCCCTGGCCCGGGCCGAGGCGGTCGAGCGCGG
>JACQXL010000032.1 GCA_016208805.1 Planctomycetota bacterium
AAGTGGTTGATAGGAAATTATAATTGTGAGAAGAAAAGACTATATGCCGCTTCGGGACGATGATTTCTTCACCTTCCAGGCCAATCTGGTCAGTCAGGTGGTTGCCAACAAGGTTGTTTGGGGCATACCGGACAGCGCGATTAACCCGCTGGTGGCCCGCCGGGCCGAGTATGAGCCGTTCTACCACAAGGCACAGGATAAAACCAACCGAACCAGGGCCGATATTCTGGCACACCGTGAGATGCGCCAGATCTACGAGAAAGAGTTAAGCAAATTCGTTCTAACAGCGGACCATGGACCACCAAGTCCCTGGGTGTGGTCATTGCGTGATACGAGATGCGAGATACGGGATGCGAGATGCGCGTATCGCACATCCCGCAGCGCATATCCTTCAGGAGGTAATGATACAATACAAGTCGTTACAGGAAATAGAACTGATGCGCTCGGCCGGTCGGATTGTCGCTGACGTAATCAAGATGCTTGAGAAACTGGTCAGGCCGGAAATGACGACGCTGGCGCTTGACGAAGCCGCGGATAAGTTCATCCGGGATAATGATGCCGAGCCGGCTTTTAAGGGCTACCGCGGTTATCCGGCGAATATCTGCGTCTCGGTTAACGAAGAGGTCGTCCACGGCATCCCCGGCGCCCGGCGGTTGAAGGACGGCGATATCGTCAGTATTGATATCGGCGTCCATTGCAAGAATTATTATGCCGATGCGGCCGTAACATTGCCGGTCGGTAAAATCTCCAAGGAGGCACAACGGCTGATTGAGGTGACCCGGCGTGCGTTGGAAAACGCGATTGATAAAATCTACCCGGGCGCCAAACTGTCCGAAATCTCCGGCACGGTTCAGCAGACCGTGGAAAAGGAAGGTTTTTCGGTCGTCCGCGATTTCGTCGGACACGGTATCGGTCAGGTAATGCACGAAGACCCCCAGATACCGAATTACCTGATGGACACGGACGACTATACCGAGGTGGTTCTTAAGCCCGGAATGGTTCTGGCGATAGAGCCGATGGTCAATCTGGGAACATATGCGGTGGAAACACTGAGCAACGGCTGGACGGTGGTGACAAAAGACCGCAGACTCTCTGCGCATTTTGAACATACCATCGCAGTTATGGAGAACGGAAACCAGGTATTGACAATACCATAAAAGTGTGTATGCCCAAAGAAGAACCCATTAGAGTGGAAGGAGTCGTCAAAGAAGCATTACCCAATGCAATGTTTCGGGTGCAGTTGGAAAACGGCCACCCGGTTCTGGCCCATGTGGCCGGTAAATTGCGGATGCACTTTATCAAGATTCTGCCCGGCGATAAGGTGACGATGGAAATGTCGCCTTATGACCTCAGCAAGGGAAGAATTGTTTATAGAGATTGATATATGAAAGTTCGCGCTTCGGTTAGACGGATTTGTGAGAATTGTCAAATAATCAGACGCAAAGGCGTGGTTCGGGTTATTTGTTCCAACCCGCGGCACAAACAACGTCAGGGGAAATAAATGGTTCTTCCGGGGAAAGTGTGGGTTCACCATGAATGGATAACCGGTTACACACCCCCTACCCCCTCTTATTAGAGGGGATTTGGCTGGTAAGTCCCCTCTATCAAGAGGGGATTTAGGGGTGTGTTATCGTCCGTATGGGTCATTACCCACTAAAATACCGGAAGAGCCAAATAAATTAAGCCCCCTCACCCTTTCCTCTCCCCGCTGGGGAGAGGATAGGTGAGGGGGGCGTAGGGAAGATAAACTATGGCAAGAGTTGCAGGAATTGAGTTACCGGCCAATAAGCGAGTTGTGGTGGCGCTGACTTATATATACGGCATCGGACGGAACCGGTCTGAAGAAATCCTCAAGGAAACCGGCGTCAACGAAAATCTCCGGGTGAAGGAATTATCCGACGACCAGATTAGCCGTTTGAGCATGCTCATTGACAAGCGCTACACGGTGGAGGGCGCGTTGCGCCGGCAGACTCTCCAGAATATCCAGCGGCTGAAAGATATCGGGTCATACCGGGGACTGCGGCATCGCAGAGGCCTGCCGGTGCGCGGGCAGCGCACCCGCTCCAATGCCCGCACCCGCAAGGGTCCGCGCAAGACCGTGGCCGGCAAGAAGATGTCGCTGGAAAAGACCTAACGAAGCCGCAGCGCCTGCCTACCGCCACTCAGTGGCAGGCAGGGAGTCCCGCCGTTTATGGCGGGGCGAAAAGGAGTTACAAAATCTATGGGCACACAAAAACCGAAGGTTGTGGAAGGCGCGCCGGCCGCGACGGGTAAGGCGGCGCAGGCGAAATCCGAAGCCCCGATGGTCCAGAAGGCGCCCAAGAAGAAAAAGGTCAAACAACAGGTCAAAAAAGGCATCGCCCATATCAAGGCGAGTTTTAATAATACGATTATTACGATTACGGATATGAACGGGGCGACGCTGTGCACCGCATCGGCCGGTATGGTCGGATTCAAGGGCTCGCGCAAGAGTACGCCTTTTGCCGCTCAGAAAGCCGCGGTCAATCTCGTGGAAAAGGTCAAGAAATACGGGCTCCGCGAGGTTGAAGTCCGGGTCAAAGGGCCGGGCTCCGGGCGCGAATCCGCTATCCGGTCGCTCCAGTCGGCCGGGCTGATTATTACCGCGATAGAAGATGTTACGCCGCTTCCGCATAACGGCTGCCGGCCCCGTAAGAAACGAAGAGTTTAGGAGACCCACTGGGTCTCCCTGTGGGAGAAATGAAATGGCACGATTAATCGGAGTAAAATGCAGACGTTGCCGGACTGAAGGGGCGAAACTATTTCTAAAGGGTCAGCGTTGTGAAACGATGCGCTGCCCGATAGAGAAGGAAATTCCCCGGCCCGGTCAGCACGGCGCCAAGAGACGCCGGACCACGGATTACGGCAGCCACCTGCGCGAGAAGCAGAAACTAAAGCGATTATACGGGCTGACCGAACGCCAGTTCAAGCGCTACTTCTACGATGCGCAGCGGATGCCCGGCAATACCGGTGAAAACCTGCTTATTCTGCTGGAACGGCGGCTGGATAATATCCTCTTTTACGGCGGCTGGACCGGCTCGCGCTCCCAATCGCGCCAGTTTATCTCGCACGGGCATATTGACGTCAACGGCAAGCGCGTTAATATCGCCTCTTACCTGGCCGATGCCGGCGATGTGATTTCCGTGCACCAGCGCAAAAACAGCCAGAAGACAATCACTCAGTGGCACGCGCAGACGAAAAGGGACACGTTGCCTTCCTGGCTCAAGCCGCAGGAAGAGCCGCTGCGTCTCCAGATAGTGCAACTGCCCAAACGAGAAGATATTACCGTTCCGGTGAACGAACAGTTAATCGTGGAATTTGCCACGCGATAGGGCTCCGATAGGCGGGACATTCGTGTCCCGCTGGCGGGGTTATCCCGACACGGCGTGTCGGGACCGCCGATCGTTGTTCCTGCAGATAGGCGGGACATTCGTGTCCCGCTGCAGTAAAAGGAGAAATAATATGCGGGTTAGATGGCGAGAATTTGAGTTACCCACCCAGGTAATCCAGGATGACAAACGCAAGAGTTCAACTTACGGATGCTTTATCGCCGAGCCGTTTGAGCGCGGGTTCGGGAACACGATAGCCAATCCGTTCAGGCGAATTTTGCTTTCGTCCATAGAAGGCGCGGCGGTAACATCCGTGCGCATCAAGGGCGTGGAGCACGAGTTTTCCACCATTGACGGCGTGACGGAGGATGTCACGGCGATTATCCTGAACCTCAAGAAACTGATTGTCCGGCTCAACACCGATGAGCCCCGTAAATTGTCGCTCAATGTCAAGCGCATCGGCGCCGTCACGGCCGCTGATTTCACGCCTGACCCGATGGTGGAAATCATAAATCCGGACCTGCATATTGCCACGCTGGTGGACGAGCAGGAGTTTACGGCTGAACTGACCGTCAAGAAAGGCCGCGGTTATGTCCGGGCTGAAGAGAATGTTCCGCTGGAGGAACACGAAATCGGCGTGATACCGCTGGATTCAATCTTCTCGCCGGTGACCCGCGTTAACTATCACATAGAAAATACCCGGGTCGGCCGGCGGACGGATTATGACAAACTGGTGCTGGAAATCTGGACCAACGGCACGGTCACGCCGGAGATGGCGCTGGTGGAAGCCGCCAAGATTTACCGCAAACACCTCAATCCGTTTGTCCAGTATTTCGAACTGGGCAAAGAGATTCAACTTGATGAAAAGCACGAGGTGGAAACCAAGAAACACGAAGAATATATCGTGGAACTGAAGAAGAAACTGGCAATGCCGATAGGCGAACTTGACCTGTCGGTGCGGGGGTTAAATTGCTTCAAGGACGAAAAGATTCATACCATAAAAGACATAGTTGTACGGGCCGAGGCCGATATGCTCAAGATTCGCAACTTCGGCAAGACCTCGCTCAAGGAGGTCAAGAAGAAACTGAGCGAAATGGGGCTCTCGCTGGGGATGGACCTGGAGACATTGGTGGGTGGAAAGGGCAAATAATTATGAGACGCCGCAGACGCGGCCGGAAACTCGGTCGTAAGGACAGCCACTATTCCCTGACCCGGCGCAACCTGGTCAGTTCGCTATTCAAACACGAACGAATTATCACCACCGAGCCTAAGGCCAAGGAGTTCCGCGGCTTTGCCGAGAAACTGATTACATTAGCCAAGGAAAATACATTGCATCATTACCGGCTGGCGCTGGCGCACCTGTGCGATAAGACGGTTACCGGTAAACTGTTCAAGGAGATTGCGCCCCGGTTCAAGGACCGTCCGGGCGGCTATACCCGGATTATCAAGCTGGGCGGCACCCGGCCTGATATGAAAGGCGGCAAGAATATGGGCAAATGGGCCGCCCACCGCCTCAAGGACAACGCCCCACGCGTCATCTGGGAG
>JACQXL010000021.1 GCA_016208805.1 Planctomycetota bacterium
GTCCGCTCTGGATAAGGTTAAATATCAGCCGCGGCTGATTGAGTGCGCCCGGTGGCTGATGGCCAGCCAATCTCCAATGGGCAACTGGGACTATACGGCGACTATCAGGACCGTCATTACCGAACCGTTGGCCAAATCGCCGGACTCAGGCGACGCTTCAACCGAGACCACCAGCACCCGCTCGGTCAGAAGGGTCATCCTGACCCGGCCACCCAGGCAGGGTGGAGTTCGTTATGATAATTCCAATACGCAGTATGCGCTGTTAGGTTTACGGGCCTGTGCCGAGGCGGGTATAGAGTTGCCGGTTGAGGTCTGGCGTGACAGCGAATCTCATCTCCTGCGCACCCAGAACCCTGATGGCGGCTGGTGTTATCACGACGCAGGCAATCCCAGTTACGGCAGTATGACGGCCGGCGGACTGGGTGGTTTGGCCATCTGCAAATTCTATCTGGGCCTGCCTACCGCCCCGATGGGGTCGGGACAGGCAGGCCAGCAGCCGTCCGAAGATAAGGACATCAGCCGGGCCAGGGTATGGCTCAGCCGTAATTTTACGGCTCAGGAGAACCCGCCGGGCAAGGGCGATTGGTGCCACTATTATTATATCTACTCTTTAGAACGGGCCGGCACCCTGGCTGGCACGGAAACGTTTGGCGCATATAACTGGTATGAGATTGGGGCGCGGTTTTTACTGCGGGAGCAGGCCCCTCGGACCGAGCCCGCGGGGCAAGCCGGGGATGGTTCCTGGAACTATGGAAGTGGTATTGACACCTGTTTTGCGCTCCTGTTTTTATGCCGGGCGACCAAACCGCTCCAGCCGCAGAAGGTTGTCATAACGCCCGGCGGCAAAGACTAAAGAGAAACCGTTTTAACCCCTACGGGATAAACAGGGACTCTGACGAGACCTTTAAGAAACCCGTAAAAGAAATCTTGTCTTTTAGCCATCCAGTGGCGAAGGACAGTCTCATACAAGTCTCTTAAAAGTCCCTGTAAAAGGAAAGGAGAATGTAATATGTGGATAAAGAGAACTTTAACTTTGACGGTTTGGTTACTCCTGGGTTGTAGTATGCAGGCGGGAGTTAATCATCAGGTTCGTCCTGAGGCAGATAGAATCGGACTCACTGCCGAAGGGAAAGATAAAACTCTTGTTTTGGCGCAGGATGGTAAAACCGATTATGTCATTGCGCAAAGTGTTAATGCCTCGCCGTCCGAGCAGTATGCCGCTACAGAACTCCAGAAGTTTCTAAAGGAAATCTCCGGCGCAGAATTTCCCGTAATCACTGATGACAAACCGCTCCAGCCCTGTGAGATTATCCTCGGACAGAACAAACATCTTGCCAAATTACTGAACTCTTGTGAAATGGGAAACGAATCGTCCAAAAGTGTTCCCGATTTCATCGGGACGAGGAGCGGAGCGACGAAGCAATCCGACGAAGTCGTTGCGAGCGTAAGCGAAGCAATCCCATTAGATTGCCACGGGCTGCGCCCTCGCAACGCCCTTGCGGGCGGATTGCCACGCTCCCTACGGTCGCTCGCAATGACAGAAGGGGGCGTTTCGCAAGAGTTTACTATGTTAGGCGATGAAGGGTTCACCATTCAGACGGTTGGCAATTACCTGATAATCGCCGGTGGCCGCCGGCGCGGGACAATGTATGGCGTTTACACCTTCCTTGAGGAATATTTAGGTTGCCGCTGGTTCACTTCCAAGGTCAGCCGCATCCCCAAAAACCAGACGCTCCGGATAGGGCCGCTCAATAATACCCAGCGGCCGGTCTTTGAATACCGCGAGGATTTCTATGCGGATGCCTTTGACGGCGCCTGGGCGGCCCGGAATAAACTGAACAGTTCCAACGCCAATTTAGGACAACAACAGGGCGGCAGGATTGTCTATCACCCCTGGGCCCATACATTTTATCTCCTCGTCCCGCCGGAAAAATACTTCAAAGACCACCCTGAATACTACTCCGAACACAATGGCAAACGTTTCTATGAGAATGGTCAACTCTGCCTGACCAACCCTGATGTCCTCAAGATTGCCATCGCCCAGGTGAAACAATGGATAAAAGAAAGGCCTGATGTGAATATTGTTCCGGTCTCACAGAATGACGCGGGCGGCTGGTGCGAGTGCGCAGATTGTGCGGCGCTGGACGAGAAAGAGGGCTCGCACAGCGCGACCATCATCAATTTCGTCAACCAGGTCGCCCAGGCCATAGAACCAGAATATCCTGATGTAGTCATAGATACCTTTGCATATCAATACAGCCGTAAACCGCCCCGGACCATCAAACCGCGCCACAACGTCATCGTCCGGCTCTGCTCAATAGAGTGCTGTTGCGCGCATCCGCTGGACGGTTGCCCGGTGAGTGAGAATACCTCCTTTGTAGAAGACCTCAAGGGCTGGGCGAAACTGCATAATAGAATCTATATCTGGAACTATGTCACCAACTTTGCGCACTATATTATGCCGTTCCCGAACTTTGATGTGCTGGCGCCCAATATCCGGCTCTTTGCCAAATATAATGTAAGAGGGGTCTTTGAGCAGGGCAACTCGTCCGGTTATGGGGAATTTGCCGAACTACGCGCCTATGTCATAGCCAAACTGCTCTGGAACCCGGACTACGACCCGCTCATCGCCATCAATGAATTTATGGACGGATATTACGGCAAGGCCGGGCCGGCCATCCGCAAATATCTTGGCATCATCCACGACAAGGTCGCCAAAGATAATATTCATCTGGGCATCTACAACCCGCCCATTATGCCCTATCTGACTAATCAGATAATCCAGCAGGCAGTGCAATATTTTGATGAGGCGGAAGGTTTAGCGGAAAATGCGGAGCCGCAGCATCCCGATGGCTATCGGGACGACCGGAGCGTCGGGGATGAAGTCCGCTGGCGGGTCCGCATGGCCCGATTGCCGGTAATGTATGTCCAGATTGTAACCACCCCTTATTCCAGGTTAGACCCCAAATTAACGGCCGGATTCTTTGAGGTGGTTGACCATTACTATATATCCCGTATTGCCGAATCAAGAGAGATGCAGGTCTTCCGGCAGGCGCTTCAAAACCCGTTCCTGGGCATTAGGGCGCCCTCTGAGGACGCCGATGAGTTTGTATGGCGTAGACCCGGCCGGGATAAACTACGATGCCACCCAATCAGGGCAAGGATACTTAATCGGATTTGTTTACCCGGGCAGTTCGGCCGCAGAGGCCGGTTTAAGACGGGGCGACATTATTATTGAGTTTGATAACCAGCCCGTCAGGAACCCGACAGAACTTCAAGGGCTCATTCGTAATCACAAGGTCGGTGATAAGGTGACGTTAAAGGTCAAGCGGACAGGAAAGGAGATTGAATTAAGCGTGGTTTTAGGTGGGGGGCCGTTCTATTAAACAGGGACTTTTAAGAGACCTTAAAGGGACCATTTTATAGTGCGGCAGTTTGAGCAGAGCGAATTACTGCCGACTATACTGGGCTGTAATTCGGTTCCCTCAAACAGCCCAAGTATAAAAGTCTCGTCCAAGTCCCTGTTAGTTGGGCTAACCATCCCCGCCTGTTGGCGGGATAAGACCCAGTAACGACCTTCGGTCTAACTGGCTCTAAAGATGCTGGTCAGGGTAATGGCGGTGTATGGTTACCCTATCCAGACCCTGTCCTAGCCCTAACGGGTAGCCGTAGGTTACCCTGTGGGAAGGTATCGTTAGGGTCAGGGGTGGCTGTCGTTATGGTATCGGGGAAGTATCGTTAGTGTATCCACCGGTTCTTCTGACGGTAACGGCGGGATATGGTCAGGGTATCCAGTGCCTGTTCTGACGGTATCAGTGGGGTGACAAAGACACAAAGAGCACAAAGAACGGAATTATGAACAGGGACTTGGACGAGACCTGTAAGAGACGTAAAAGGTTATCAGGATATGAGGAGATTAGGAAATGGGTATCAGGGTATCGGGATATTAGGTCAATCAAACCTGATTCCCTAATTTCTGAACTCTTGCGAAATGCCCCTTTTGTCATTCTGAACGGAGCGAAGCGTAGTGAAGAATCTCGCTCAGGGTAAACTCCGTGAAGAATCCCCGTTTTACCCGTTCCGGGTTCTTGCTCAGAGAACCCGTCAGGGTTCGTAGAGTGCGGGTTTGGGACGAGATTCTTCGCCCTACTGGCTCAGAATGACACTTTTTGGGCGGTTTATTTCCCATTTCGCAAGAGTTCAGTAATTCCTTAAAGTCTCTTGAGAGTCCCTGTTGACGGAGCCCGGCTTAGAGCTTATCCTAAAACCCCTTCTGAGCCGATAAATGATATGGCAATAATGCCATATAGGAGGAACTCAGATGGGGAAAATATCGTATAATCGGTGGCAGATATCGGATGATCTCTGGGAGAAAATTGAACCGCTCTTACCCAAACAGCCATCACGTAACCTTTCGTTGGGCGGTC
>JACQXL010000022.1 GCA_016208805.1 Planctomycetota bacterium
TCATCTCCGCCCGGAAATGGCTCATCTGGCTCAGTTATGCCGGCGTCATCTCGGTAATAGGGTTTTTGATACTTCTAAACATCCCCGGCACGCCGTTAGGGTTTATCAAATCCAGAGTCGGTCGGCTCGGCCAGATTTTTGATACTAAAGAACCCGCCTCGCGTGTCCGGTTGATGATTTGGGACGGCGTGGTCAATATGGTCAAATCCGACCATACCAGAGCCGTCATCGGCTACGGCCCGGAAGCGATGTTTGTGCCCTATCATAAATATGCCTCGCCCGAACTGGTCCGGGCCGAAAACCGAATTGCTTTCCCGGACCGTTCCCACAATGAGTTATTTGACACTGTGATTACCAACGGACTTATCGGCGGCGCAGTTTATATCGTCCTTTTCGGCATCATCATCTTTTATGCCTTAAGATGGCTGGGACTGGTGCGGAATAAAACCGATTATATAGGTCGGCCGTTGGAGTCCGCCCAGGCGGACGACTTACGGCCGCCTATAGTTGGCAGTAATTCGCTCTGCTCAAACTGCCACACTATTATTTTAATCGCCCTGTTAACCATCGGCGCAGTAAGCGGAATATTGTTACCGTATCTACTATTCGGCGCGTTCACCTTTGCGGCCGTGGCTGTCCCGCTCGGATTAGTTTCCGGCAGTGCCTTGTATCTATTTTACATCATCATTTTATCCCCCATCCCATTTATTCCAAAGAATGCGGGACATCCCACATCTCGTATCTCACATCTCGTCTTCATCGCCCTATTCTCCGCCATCATCGGCCACTTCGTGGAAACCCAGTTCGGCATTGCCCTGACCGGCACCCGAACCTATTTCTATCTCTTCTGCGCCATTCTTCTGGTAATGATGCACCGGGACATATCGGCCGGGTGGCACTCATCCGACCTGCCTGTCCCGTCCACAGCGGGACGGCAGACAGGTGATAAAAGTTGGTCGCCGCATTTAGTCACCTTGCTGATACTTTCTGTTTTTGCTTACAACCTCATCAACACCCAACCTTCCATTGATACTTCCAACCAAATATTCAGGGCGTCGGTCTTGCTGCTCCTGACCGGTTTATCTTTCTATCTTTTCATTGGCAACCCGGCCCGTCTGGCCGTGATGTTTGGCCTGTGCGGCCTGTTTATTCTGGGGTTATCGCTCTTCCTGCCGCCGCTGAACTCACCCATAAACGCCATCGTGGTATTTTCTATCTGGCTGGCAATTAATATGCTGGTAATGGCCTGGTTTTTGGTCAAAGACGAATCGTCCCACGTTCAATCCGGACGTGGAACAGCCAATATTCCTTTATACCTGACGCTTATTATCGCCGCTGTCATATTCATCTACCTGACTAACATCAATCCCTTGCGCGGCAACACCCTTTACAAGATTGGCTCCGGACAGGAAAAGCAGAAGAACTATGACACGGCATTAAAATACTACGACGATGCGCTAAAACTATCTGCCGATAAAAGTTATTATTACGCCTCGATCGCCCGCATTTATATGGAAAAATACCAGCGGGAAACCGACCTCAAACAGCGCTTAAAATGGTATGAGGAATGCAATAAATATCTGGTAAAATCCATTGAATACGACCGGCTCAGCCCGACCCGCAATGCAAATATGGGCCGGTTATACCGCGTCTGGGCGCGGGATACCGCCGAGCCCAAAGAACGCGCCGCCAAGTTCGCCGAAAGCCATAAATACTACCAAATCGCCACCGCTCTGACGCCCAGTAACCCATCTATGATGAACGAGTGGGGCGAGGTATATTACGAACAGGGCGATACCGCGAAAGCCATAGCCAAATATGAGGCCTCTATTAAAATCACTGCCGATTTCTCCGAGACATACGCCCATTTAGGTGATGTCTATCTGGGCATCAAAGATGAAGCCAAAGCGCTGGCCAACTATCTGGCCGCGGCCCAACTCCACCAGAAATGGCTGGACGACCTGCGTGACCCCAACCAGGAAGTTATTTACCTGCGCGCCAACCAATACCTCGTCCAGAAACAACCGGATAACTATCTGGGCTATTTCAATCTGATATATTATTATTGGCAGAAAGGCCAGCGTAAAGAAATGCATCAGATGGCCCAGAAGGCACGCTCATTGGCTCCGCCGGAAATCCAGAAACGGATAGACGAATTCCTGTCACGATTGCCTCAATAAAACGGAAGTTTTCCTTGACATTTCTATGAGATTAGTCTATCATTTTGGGTGCATCTTTGTATGACACCAAGTGATAAAAAACCGTCCCTGAAAACCAGAGGCCGAATCCAAATGCTGGAAACCAGGTTGCAACATCTCCAATCCGCCCTGCGTAATTCCGAAGACCGCTTTATCAAGGTCTTCCACAACAGTCCGGCCGCAATACTGATTACCAGGCCGGCCGACGGCCTTATCATTGATATCAACGACAACTATCTCAAAATGGCCGGCTACCGGCATCGGGACGATGTTATCGGCAGTACGGTTTCACAATTAAATATGTGGCTCAATCCGGAAGACCGGTTGAAGATGGTGGAAGCCCTGACCAAATCCGGTGCGGTTCACAATATGGAAGCCCACTTCCGCCACAAATCCGGCGAAATCAGGCACGGCATTCTCTCGGCCATCCTGATTAATTATAACGGACAGGAATGTATCCTGACCATCTCACGCGATATCACCGAACATAAGCGGGTGGACGAGGAGATTAAAAAGACGAAAACCTATCTGGAAAGCATCCTCAACAACTCGCTGGATGTGATTTTTACAGTAAAAAAAGACGGCTCCTTCGGATACCTCAACCGCCAACTGGAAAAGGTTACCGGCTACACGCCCGAACAGATCAGGGGCAAACACTTTATAGAATTTATCCCGCCCCGCCTGCACGGGTTTATGATGCAAAAATGGCAGGAGATTAATAACGGCATCGCCGGCACCTATGAAACCGAGGTCATCAAGGCCGACGGTTCCATCATCCACTGCCTGGTCTCTCATTCCGTTCTTGAAGGATTTGATGAATTCATCGTCACGATGCGCGATATCAGTGAAATCAGGCAACAGACCAGAGACCTCAACCTGCTTTACGACACCGCAAAGATTTTCGCGTCTTCGCTTGATTTGGCAAAGACGCTCCGGGAAGTCAGCCGGCGCTGTACCGAAATCCTGCGGGTGGACTCGGTCCTGGTCCGGCTCATTGAGAACAACCGGCTGGTAGTCAAAGGCAGTTTTTACCGCTTTGACGACGATAAACAGGAAGTGGAAAACCTCATCCGGCAAAACCCGATAGAAGTGGGCAAAGGCATCGCCGGCCAGGTGGCCCAAAGCGGTAAATCTATGGTCTCAGACACTATGCCGTTAGAGTCGGTAACATTACCGGGTTATCTCAATTATCTGAGCCAGCACAAATGGATGGTGGTGCCGCTGAAAGCCAAAGACTGCGTGATTGGCGTATTAACCTTTATGATCGCCAACACCTCAAGAAAATTCTCAGCGCACGATATTGCGCTGGCTGAAGGCATTGCCAACCAGGCCGGCGTGGTTATTGAAAATGCCAAACTCTTTGACCAATTGCGGGAAAGCGAGGAACGATTCCGCCGGTTCTCCGATGTTACCATGGAAGGCATCGTCATTCACGAAAAAGGCAAGATTCTTGATATGAATCAAGCCCTGGCCCGGATGCTCGGCTATAAACCCGCGGAACTCATCGGCCAGGACGGTATGCATATGGTTGCTCCAGAATACCGGGATGTAATGATGCTGAAAATCACTGCCAACGACACCCGGCCCTATGAAGTCATCTGTATCCGCAAAGACGGCACCAGATTCCCGGTAGAAATCATTGCCCGCGCATTTGTATATCAAGACCGGACCGTCCGGGTCGGCGCAATCCGTGACATCACCGAACGCAAGAACGCTGAATCCGAACTCAAGGAAAGTTACCAGCGGCTCCAGAAGACCATGGAAGGCGCGGTCTATGCCTTGTCTTTGACTACCCAGAAACGCGACCCTTACACGACCAGCCACCAGCAACGGGTGGCCGATTTGGCCTGCGCCATTGCGCGGGAAATGAAGTTATCCGATGAGCAAATAGAATGCTTGCACATGGCCGGCATCCTGCACGACATCGGCAAACTCCGGGTGCCGCCGGAGATTCTGACCAAATTCGCCCCTTTGACTGTGGAGGAAAAAGATGCTCTCAAATCACACCTTGAGGCCGGCTATGAAATATTAAAGAATATCCCCTTTACCTGGCCGGTGGCGCATATCGTCATTCAGCACCACGAAAGATGCAACGGCACCGGCTATCCCAAACAACTCAAAGGCGAAGATATCCGGATGGAAGCCCGTATCCTGGCCGTGGCTGATACGGTTGAGGCCATCACCTTCAACCGACCCTACAGACCGGCGCTTGGTATAGACCACGCACTGGAAGAAATCTCACGCCATAAAAACACCCTCTACGACCCGGCCGTGGTGGACACCTGCCTGAAACTATTCAACGACAACAAGTTCCGCTTCGCACAAACAGAAGAAAAGGTGTAGGCCAGATATCCCACTTATAGATAACCCAACCCCCGTATAGCATCCAGACCTATCCCCTACCTCCATCGGAGATACCCCCTACCTCCACCAGCCATACCCCATATCTCTACTGGCCATACTCTCTACTACTATAAGCCATACCCCCTACTACGATAGGAGATACTCCCTACCTCCCGTGCTACTCCCCCCTACCTCTATTAGCCATACCCCGTATCTCCCACACCACTACCCGGTACCTCTATTAGACCCCCCCTACCCCTCTACGGGACATACCCATACCCCCTATGGGAGATACCCTATCCCGCTACGGGAGATACCCCTTACCTCTATGGGAGATACCCCCTATCTCCGGTAGATATACCCTATCTGTCCAGCAGCCCTACCCCTACCCTCGCTGACAGGAGCGGCCGATTCCGGATATTTTTAAGCACAAATTTAACGTTTCAACTGACAAAGTAGTCAGTGATGTCTCTTGACGGTCTGACAGATTAGAGCCGGCTATTCTGATTTCTTCAGGTGTGCTAGGACGGCCTGGACCCGCTTTTTAGAGTCCTCATCCCCGACGCTACGGTCGGGACTCACCGCGCCGGTCTGGGCCAGCGATTTTATCTGCGGGATGACGACATCGGGCACCTGGGATTGAGCGCCCAATTCTACCAGCGCCACCGCGGCCCAGCCGGCCACGTAATTGTTCTTATCCTCAAGGAGTTTGACCAGATGCGGGATTGCCTCGCGGTAACCGAGTTGGCCCATTGCCGCGGCCGCGGCCTGGCGTAAGAACGGCTGTTTATCATCCAGTAGTTTGATTATCTCCGGCGCGGACTCCTTGGCGCCCAGCCGGCCCAGGGCCGCCACAGCCGATTGCCGGACGCCCACATTCTGGTCCTTGAGCATCTTGTTCAGTTCCGGTATAATCTCACGCACGCCCATCCGGCTCAAGGCAGTCACGGCTGAATAACGCAGGGGATTGGCTTTATCGCGCAGGACTTCCATCAATTTCGGCACGGCCTCTTTGGCGCTCCTTCCTTCGTCAGGATAAACCATATTGCCCAACGCCTCAACCACCAATACCTGCATGTTATAATCCTTATCATCCAATAATCTAATTAATTCCTTAACCGCTTCTTTACTGCCGCCCAGTTTGACCAGTCCCTCCGCGGCCGCTGAACGGGTATTATAATCCTTATCCCGGAGCAGTTTTATCAGTTCCGGGATTGACTGCCGGGCCTCAAGTTTGACCAGCGCATCAATCGCCGCCCGTCGCACTGTCCATTCCACATCCTGCAGAAGCGTCATTACCTGCGAGATTGATTCACGCGCATCCATCCGGGCCAGCATATTAACGGCCAATACCCGCGTCTGCTCGTCTTTGGCATCCAGTAGTTTTAATATATCCGGAATAACGTCTTTATCTGCCCGGGCCGCGATTATCTCAGCGGCCTTCTTGCTGACCCGGCTGTCCTTATCACTCAAGAGTTTCAACAGTTCGTTAACTATCTCCTTACCACCCAGTTTAGCTAGTGCCGCAACTGCCTGCTCCCGAACGCCGCCGTCCCTATCAGTTAATAAATTTATCAAATTGGGGACTGAGTCTTTGGCATCAAGTTCCACCAACGCCTCAATGGCCGCCTTGCGCACCGAGACATCTTCATCATTAAGCGACCTGGTTAATTCCTCAATCACCCCTTTCCCGCCCGCCTTCCCCGATGTGACATCGGGAGACATGCCCAGTTTACCCATGACAACCACCGCGGCCTTGCGGACATTTTTGCTGGGGTGTGAAACCAGTTTGACCAGTTTCGAAACGGCTCCTTTGGCCTCAAGACGTCCCAGGGCCGTCACCGCGGACAGGACCACTGGCTCACTACTCCCCTTGAGAAGCGCCATCAATTTCAATATGGCCTCTTTTGCGCCCAGTTTGCCCAGCAAATCAGCGGCTGAACAACGCGCCGCGCTATCCGGGTCATCCAGCAATTTGATAACCTCCGGTATCACCGCCGCGTTATTAAGTTTTCCAATTGCGTCCCCGGCGGCCAGGCGCAGATATTCCTGCTCATCCTTCAGAAACACCAGCAGATACGGCGCCGTGGCCGGCAACGGTTGCGGCCAGCCGCACCAGGCCGGCTTCTTGGCATCAATATCCGCCCGCACCGCACCGGTGCTTATCGCCAGAATGCTCTCCTTTTGGCCCTGGGTTAACCCATTGATATCTTCCCCGCCGATAAGGGCGGGACTCCGCTGCGGCTCCGCCAGCAGAACCGCACCAATCAGACCGACGATATCGCTATCCGTGGCAATGTCTTTGAATTTGTATTCAACCCCTTTGGCATCACCTGCCTGCGTCCCGACACTTTGTGTCGGGACTACGGCGGGCAGGCAGGCGGTTGCTTCCTGCAGATACTTGAACCTGCCCTGGGCATCGGATTTGGCCAGGTCGGTGTAGAGATTGGGAAATTTCTTAATCAGCGAGACCGAAAACTCGGCCCGTTTTTCAATAGCAATTAGTTTAAGGATAAACTCGGCCCGGCCACGAATCCGCTGGTCCGGGTTCTGGAGCGCCTCTTTTAAGGCCGGCTCGGCCTCGGCCCCCATTTCCTCCAATGTCTTTTGCGCCTTTAGGCGCGTCGCCCAGTCCGCCGCGCCTAACTGTTCCAATAAATCGTTAACGATGTCGCTGTTATCCGTCTCGGATAGACTATAGTTAAATGAAAGGCACAGTAGAAGAACAAAAAATACAAATATACCCTTCATAAATGATGAATGCCTAAAATCCCTCATCCGCTGATTGTTGTCCGCCGGATGTAATGTCTGATTGCGCAAGTAATTTACTTACCCATTTGCCCATTATATCAACCTCAATATTGACCGTATCGCCGGCGGTCTTTTTACCGAGCGTGGTGTGCTTGAGCGTAAAAGGGATAACCGCAATCTGGAATGACGCTGAAGTCCGTCCCAATTTAGCAATGGTCAAACTGATGCCATCCACGGCAATGGAACCTTTTTCTATGAGGTATTTGGAAAATTCCGGCGGTATGGAAATTTCTATGACTGCCCCTTCGCCCTGCTTGACCTTATTGCTAATCCGGCCCACGCAGTCAATATGACCCTGGACAAAATGCCCGCCGAACGGCTGTCCGGCCCGGATGGCCTGCTCCAGATTCACCTGCGAACCGGTTTTGACCCCGCCTAAATTGGTGCGGTTGAGTGTTTCGCTCACTGCATCAAACGAAAGATGAGCGCCCTTTTTGCCGGTCACGGTCAGGCAGGTGCCGTTGACCGCAACGCTATCACTGTCCTTGACCTGTTTGGCCAGATTACCCGCATCCACGGTCAGTTTCATCCCTTTGTTGACCTTCTGCGCCCTGACTACCCGGCCTAAATGTTCAATTATCCCGGTAAACATATTCTCACTACTCTCTACTCTCTACTCTCCTTAGGAACTCTCCTTCCCCTTTCTTGCCCACGAAGGTGTTATCCTTTGCGGCGCTGATAGGTTTCACGATAATCTTACCTCTGGAAATTACATACTCCACCGCACCCTGGCCTTTATAACCGTCATAAGGGCAGTAGTCAACATTCTGGTGCAGGCGATAGGCCTTGATGCTAAACCGTTTGGATGGGTCAAAAATAACGATATCGGCATCCGAGCCCTCTCGTATTTCGCCCTTGCGCGGATACAGGCCGAACAGTTTGGCCGGTGTTGTAGAAAAGAGGTCAACCAGTTTATTAATGGTAATCCGTTTCCCGGCCACGCCGCTGGAATACAACAGCGCTAATCTGGTCTCCACACCCGAGATACCGTTGGGTATCTTGGTAAAATCGCTTTTGCCCAGTTCTTTCTGCCCCTTGAAGTTAAACGAGCAGTGGTCTGACGAGATAACCGAAATAGAACCGTCCTGCAAGCCGCCCCAGAGCGCCCTGATATTCTCCTTGCTCCGTAACGGCGGCGACATCACGTATTTGGCGCCGGCCCAGCGCTTCTCGGCCGAACCGTCCTGATTATATTTACCATCTGTCAGAAAAAGATACTGCGGGCAGGTCTCGGCATAGACCGACTGGTTATTGGCCTGGGCCAGCCGGATATGCCCGAGCGCGCCTTTGGCCGAAAGATGGACAATATACAAAGGCGTCCCGGCTGTGGCGGCCAGCGTTATCACCCGGGCCGTGGCGGATTCCTCCAACTCGGCCGGACGGCTCAGGGCGTGCGCAAACGGCGCCGTCTTGCCTTCAGACAACAGTTTTGATGTCAGATTCGCTATGGCGTTCCCGTCTTCGGCGTGGACCATCACAAGAATCCCGAGTTCTTTGGCCCGGTTCAACACCTTGAGCAATTCATCTTCATCCACCATCAAGGTGCCCTTATAGGCCATAAACAGTTTAACAGAAGTCACGCCCGCTTTGACTATTTCGTCCAGTTCCTTGAGAACGCTGTCGTTTACCGATGTGACGGCCAGGTGGAACGAGTAATCAATCACGGCGTTACCATCCGCCTTCTTATGCCATTCATCCAACGCCTGTTTGAGTGAACCAGACTTTGACTGGATGGCGAAGTCAATGATAGTGGTAGTGCCGCCGCAGGCCGCGGCCACCGTGCCGGTGAAGAAATCATCCGCCGTGACCGTCCCGCCGAACGGCATATCAAAATGGGTGTGGACATCTATCCCGCCGGGAAAAACATACTTGCCGGTTGCGTCTATGGTATTCTTCGGATCATTAACCTGTGATTTGGGACTAACAGCGGATATTTTACTGCCGGTAACAGCAATATCACCCTGAAATGTCTTATCGGCTGTAACGATTGTGCCGTTTTTAATCAGAATATCTGTCATATAGGTCCTATAGGACTAATTAATGGCTCTAACGGGGCAGACATAGACGCACAACCCGCATCCGTCACAGCGACTTCGGATAACCGTGCATCTATTCTTCTTCACTGCAATCGCCTGAAACCCGGCGTCACGGCAAACCACCAAGCAACGCCGGCAATCAATTAAGCATTTATTACGGTCTATTGCCACATATTTGCAGTTAGATTTCAATGAAGAATGCTTAACAATCCGCCGTTGGGCCAAACCGATAATCCGGTTGACGCTGTCAAATCCCTTGGATACCAGATAATGTTTCAGGCCGTGTTTAAGATGATGGATGATACCGTAGCCATTGAGCATCACGGCGGTGCATATCTGGAGCGTGCTGGCGCCGACCAGCAAGAACTCCACGGCATCCGGCCAATGGAATATTCCGCCGCCGCCGCTGACCGGAATCTTGCCCCGCATAAGTGCCACGTCATACCGACATGGTGTGACGGGACTGACTGCGGTCTTGCCGGCTTGCACCATCTCGGCAACACAGCGCAGGGCAATCGGCTTTATTCCGCTCCCGCCATATCCGCCAAATGCGCTTATGCCGCCGACGGACGGTAACGGCTCAAATGTGTCTATATTTATGCCAGCCAGCGCCCTGACCGTATTTATGCCGGCCAATGCATCCGCCCCGGATTCGACGCAGGCGCGGGCAATCAGCCCGATATCAGTAACGTTAGGCGTTAGTTTGACAATCACCGGAATAGAAGAAGCCTTCTTGACCCAGGCGGTAACTTTACCGGCCAAGACCGGGTCCTGTCCGATAAGCGAACCCATCGCCCGTTCCGGCATCCCGTGCGGGCAGGAAATATTCAGTTCCAGCGCGTCTGCACCGGCATCGGTTATTCGTTTTGCCAGTCTCTGCCAGATATCTGCTTTGGTTGAACCCATAATACTGGCTACCAGGATATTGGCCGGATACTGCTTCTTGATTAACCCAATCCACTTTATCCATCTTTGGGGCGTGTCAGTAGAAATCAGTTCA
>JACQXL010000025.1 GCA_016208805.1 Planctomycetota bacterium
ACGGACGAGATTGCGCCGGCCGCAGTAACCACCGACAAACTGCGGGACGCAAACGTGACCCCAGCCAAGTTGTCGTTCGCCGTGCCGACCCGACCGTTAGTGCCGCCGGTTACCACAGCAGAGATTGGCGATGCGCAAGTAACACCGGCCAAACTATCGTTTACACCGGTCAGCCGGCCGCTCGTCCCTCCGGCCACGCCGGCTGAGATGGAAGACAGGTTCACGATTAACAACAACCTGCTGCTGTTCTCTAACCTGACCAATGCATCCGTCCCGAACACGGAAATTGATTTGTCTCCTTATGTCCCTGTTGGCACGAAATATGCGATGGTCGTGATGACGCACGCCGGGGCGAGCACGATTCTGTTCGGCTACAAGGCCCAGTTCTATGCCAAGCCAACCGTTGACCCGGCCCCGTTATATCGGTTAGACACGGCGCAGAAAGATTTCACGAATTATCTGAACGTGTTAGTGCCGTTGGATGCGAACCGGAAGTTCGTGACCAGCGTTTACAGGGATGGCGTTACAACGGCTTGTGAACTCTATCTAATGGGTTACATTCGTTAAATTGCTGACACACCCCGCCCCGCTCTTTGCGAGACAAAGAGACAAAGAGCGGGGCACCCCTCTCAAGAGGGGAATGTCCGCCGAAGTCCCCTCTTGTCGGTGGAGATCCCGCTACTTATAGCGGGGATAGAGGGGACTTGCGGTAAAATCTCCGCCTCTGGCGTGATATCCTGATGGGCTACATTAGATAGTCCTACGAATAACGCCCATTCGGGACGAATTATTCGTAATTCGTCCATTCGTAATTCGTAGGGCTTGAGTATAAGCCGTATTGCCTGATATATCTCTCAACAGCCGGTGGGACAAGCGACTTGACCGGCAGGTTCTTGGCTAATCTTTCTCGTATCAAGGTTGATGAGATATTGATTCGGACGCCGGCCAGATAAAGGCGCCGGCTCTTGTCCTGTAAGGGCATAGATTTCGGCCCTGCCTGCCCCGACGGCCGTCGGGACGCAGACAGGCGTTTATAGCCCGGCCGGGGCGCCACGATAAAACGACATAATTTCATTAATTCCTGTATGTTACGCCACTTATTTAACGTCCTTAATGTATCCATACCAATGATAAAATAGAATTCCTTATCAGCCGGGTATATCTTTTTCAGTCGTCTTAGGGTCAGAATGGAGTAAATTAACCTGCCCTTGTTCCTTATTTTCGCCTCAATATCCGATGCTTCAAAGTTGCGATACTTCTTGATTGCCAGTTTAACCATTTCCAGCCTGTGCCGGTAGGGGGCCTGCCTGTGCTGTGCGACAGCACGCAGACAGGCCAATGCCTTTATGGTTGACCGGTGCGCAAAATGCTTGGACGGTGTTGGAATAAAAAGAATCTTATCCGGACTGAACCGTTGCATCACGGCCCGGGCAATCCGGATATGGCCGTTATGAATCGGGTTAAATGTCCCACCGAAAACTACGACCTTCATATTCTGACTTTGGTTTCTTTATTGTGAAGTTTTTCTATGGTGTCTCTTATCTGTGCCGCATCCTCAAACTTTAACTTCTTGGCCGCTTCCAGCATCTCGTCCGTCAGCTGGCGGATTATTTCGGTGGTATCCAGTTTATCGCCCTTCAATCCGGCCGCCCGGCGGATGATGTTGTTCACTTCGGTCTCTTCATCAATGCCGCGTGAGATTTCCTTGTTAATAGTCTTGGGCGTAATCTTATGTTTTTTGTTATAACTCAGTTGGATATTCCGGCGACGGGTAGTTTCATCTATGGCCTTCTGCATAGATGCGGTAACCTGGTCGGCATAAAGAACGACCAGCCCGTTGATATTCCGGGCCGTCCGTCCTACCGTCTGAATGATGGAAGTGGTGGAGCGCAAGAATCCTTCCTTGTCCGCATCCAGAATCACCACCAGTGAAACCTCGGGTAAATCAAGACCTTCTCTCAAGAGGTTCACGCCGACCAGCACATCAAATTTACGCTCTCGGAGCGCGCGTAAAATCCTGGTTCGTTCTATCGTATCAATCTCCGAATGAAGATATTTACCTTTAATCCCTTTATCCTGCAAATAATAACTCAAATCCTCGGCCAGCCGTTTGGTCAGGGTGGTGACCAGTATTCGTTCCTTGCGTTTTATCCGCGGCATCATCTCTTTAATCAGGTCTTCTATCTGGCCTTTTATGGGTCTGACCTCAATCTTAGGGTCAACCAACCCGGTCGGCCTGATTATCTGTTCGGCGATTTGCCCGGCGCTATGTTTTACCTCGTACGGCCCGGGCGTGGCCGAGACAAAGATGACCTGGCCGACAGTCTGTTCCCATTCCTCAAACCGCATCGGCCGGTTATCCAGCGCCGAGGGCAGGCGGAAGCCGTATTCAATCAGGACTTCTTTGCGGGAACGGTCGCCGTGATACATACCGTTCACCTGCGGCACGGCCGTATGCGACTCGTCCACAAAACACAGGAAATTATCAGGGAAATAATCAATCAACGTATCCGGCCGCTGGCCGGCTATTCTACCGCTGAAGTGACGCGAATAATTCTCTATCCCTTTGCAGTAACCCAGTTCCGTGAGCATCTCCATATCATAATTCGTCCGGGTCTCCAGACGTTTGGCTTCCAATAACTTATTGGCAGACTTTAACTGAGGAGAATATTCTTTCAGTTCCGCCCTGATTGATTGGATGGCCCGTGTTACTTTATCCGGCGGCATCACGAAGTGTTTGGCGGCAAATAGAGTATATTGTTTCAGCGGCGTTATCGTTTCTTTGGTCACCGGATGAATCCTAGCGATATCCCGGATGCCGCCGGCATTCATAATAATCTTGACGGCGGTTTCTTCATAAGATGGGAATATTTCTATTGATTCTCCTCTGACCCGGAACAAGCCCGGCTTGAATTCCATCTCGTTGCGTTCGTACTGGATTTCCACGAGCCGTTTGAGGATTGCCTGTTGATCGATATTCTCGCCTTTACGGAGCAGCAGTGTCATCTCGGCATAATCCTGGGGCGAGCCGAGCGCATAGATGCAGGAAACGCTGGCTACGATGATGACATCCTGGCGCGACATCAAAGCGCTGGTCGCGGCCAGCCGCAGGCGCTCAAGGTTCTCATTAATTGCCGCATCCTTTTCGATGTAGATATCCTTCTGGGGCAGGTATGCCTCGGGCTGATAGTAATCGTAATAACTGACAAAATAATGAACGGCATTGTGGGGAAAGAACTCTTTAAACTCCGAGTATAATTGGGCGGCTAAGGTCTTATTGGGCGAAAGGACCAGGGTCGGACGGCTGACCTGCTGGATAATATTGGCCATCGTAAAGGTCTTGCCTGAGCCGGTCACGCCCAACAGGGTCTGATAACGTGCGCCGGATTTAAGACCGTGCACCAGTTGCCGGATGGCCGGTGGCTGGTCGCCGTCCGGTTTGAACTTGCTGACAAGGCGAAATTCCATAAAACACGAATCCCACGAATATGACGAATTACACTAATTCCTGAACTCTTGCGACCTGTCTGCCGTGCTCGGCACAGGCAGGAACGCTCCCTTCCTGTCATTGCGAGGTCGCCGAAGACGACCGTGGCAATCTCGGTTTTATGCGAAAAATGAGATTGCTTCGGTCGTTTCACTCCCTCGCAATGACACTTTGGGACGCTTCGTTTCCCGTTTCGCAAGAGTTCAGTAATTCGTGTTCTAATATAACATTCCGTTTTCTCTTGACAAGGATAATCAGAAAAGTAAAGTTCCAATATGCTCAAAGTGCGGCACCTGTGGTTTGGGCTACTTCTGTCGGTAATTGCTCTTACCGTTGTGTTTGCCGGCGAGGACGCATCTGAAATCGGCAAAAACCTTCCGCCATGGTCGGTCGTGCCGTTTATCCTGATGCTCCTTTCCATCGCTATTATCCCGCTCGCCTTCAAACACTGGTGGGAAAGCCATTTTAACAAAGGCATCATCGCTTTCCTGCTGGGTGTGCCGGTGGCGATTTATATCCTGACGGTTCATCCGCCGGAACTTCTGACCGTGGCGCTTGATTATATCTCGTTTATCATCCTGCTCGGTTCGCTTTACGTCATCTCCGGCGGAATTTATATCAAGGGGTCAATGGCCGGCACGCCATTGATTAATACGGTGATGCTGGGCATCGGTGCGGCGCTGGCCAGTTTTATCGGCACGACCGGCGCATCAATGCTCCTCATTCGGCCGCTGATTCGGGCCAACAAGGCGCGCCATAATAAGGCCCATATCATTATCTTCTTCATATTCATCGTCAGCAACTGCGGCGGGTTATTGACGCCGTTGGGCGACCCGCCTTTGTTCCTGGGCTTTCTCAAAGGCGTTCCTTTCCTGTGGACATTCTATTTGTGGAAGGAATGGCTGTTTGTCTGCGGCGCGACGCTGGTTATCTTCAATATCTTTGACCAGATTAAGTTTAACCGGGAAGATGTTGCTACCCCGGGCGCGTTGACCGAGCAAGTTGAGCCCAAGCATCCGCTGGGCATTGAGGGCTCTGTTAATTTCCTGTTCCTGGGCGGGGTGGTTGCCGCGATATTCCTTTCCGGCCGCCTCAACTGGCAATTCGGAATAAAAGAGGCATTTATGGCGTTGATGGCCGTATTGTCATTGGTAACGACAAAGAAGCATACTCGTAAATCCAACGAGTTTACCTTCAGTCCGATAATAGAAGTGGCGGTCCTGTTTATCGGCATCTTCATAACGATGATACCGGCCCTGATGATACTCAATGCCCGCGGCGCTGAATTAGGACTGAGCCAGCCCTGGCATTTCTTCTGGGCCACCGGTTCGCTTTCCAGTTTTCTGGATAATGCGCCGACCTATCTGACAATGACTTCAACGGCCAGCGGGGTGCTGGGTGTACCGCTCAGTGAGCACTACCTCAAAGATTTATTGGCACTGGGTGAGCAGGGCGTATTATTACTGACTGCGGTTTCCTGCGGCGCCGTCTTTATGGGCGCCAATACCTACATCGGTAACGGCCCGAACTTTATGGTCAAGGCCATTGCCGAAGAGTCGCATATCAAGATGCCGTCATTCTTCGGCTATATGGTTTATTCCATTCTGATACTTATCCCGATATTCATCATAACTACGATGCTCTTTTTCCTGTAGTAAATATGAGATTGTTGAAAAACCTATTTCAGCGCCCCCTTGTCATTCCTGCCCCTGCTTCCGCAGGGGTGAACTCCAGCAGGCGCCGCCCCCGCGAAAGCGGGGGAATCCAGGATTTATGGATTCCCGTTTTCACGGGAATGACAGTTTGGAGGACTTCTTTAACAGTCTCAATATACTTGATTTTATTATTTATTGCAGTATATTATTGAGGGTAACATAGTTAATGTCCGCCCTTTTTGTCATTCCTGCGAAAGCAGGAATCCAGAAAGTCGCTAAAATACTGGATTCCCGCCTACGCGGGAATGACATCGTAGAGGGGTGGTTAGGACATTAACAATATGAGGCTCAATAGTGTTAGAGGTGAGGAATATGGATAAGTTAATGTCACGGATTGGATGGGCGATTATACTAACGGTTGTCCTGCCCCTTGGTTATGGCGGATTATGCGATAAAGGCGACAGCAACAGCAGTAGCGGGGCATTTTTATCGGAGATTGGAACTGTTAGATTTATTGATATTGAGGGTGGCTTTTATGGCATAAACGGCGACACTGGTCAGAATTATGACCCAATTAATTTAGGAACAGAGTGTAAGATTCAAATATAAACGCCGTGATGACCGTGGGAGTATCCATATGTGGGGCATAGTAATTGAAATCGTTGAAATAAGCAAATTATAGAACAGGAGTTAAGTTATGCGCCGTTTATCAATTATCATTATCGGATTGTTATTTACCTGCGCCCTCAGTTTCGGGGAAGACCCCGGTCAACCCAAAATCGCCAAGCCCGGCGCCAAGAAGCCGGACGACCCGGTCAATATCGCCATTGACAAAGGCGTTGCATATCTGATGGGTAAGACTATTACCGGCGGCAGCAGAGAGTCGGAATTAGTAGCGTTGACGCTCATTCATTGTGAAATCAAGTCCAATGACCCGAAACTCAAAGACCTCATTGACAAGGTTGCGGCCAAATCGTTAAGCCAGACCTATAATGTGGCAGTTAAGGCAATGGTGCTGGAGGCATACGACCGTGTCAAGTATCAATCACTGATAGCCGAATGTGCCCAGGCGCTGGTGAATCATCAATCGGTTGAAGGGCTCTGGGGCTATGCCGCCGTCTACAAAAAGGATAAAGATATCACGCCGACCAAGACCAAGGGCACGCCCGGCGCGATAGAAGTAATTACGGACAAGGATGGCGCCAAGATGAAAGACACCAAACCGCTATCAGGCGGTTATGAAGTAAAGCGGAACAACCCCAAACGGCCGAGCGGCGGCGACAACTCCAACACCCAGTTTGCACTCCTTGGGCTTCGCTCGGCCGCCCGGGCCGGCGTAACGATTCCCAAGGAAACCTGGCTGGATGCAGTCAAATGGCTCAAGGGCGTTCAGGTCGGTGACGGCGGCTGGTCTTATGTTAATCCCAACGAAGGTCCGTCTTATGGTTCTATGACCTGTGCCGGCATCTGCGGGCTGGCCATTGCCCTGTGTTATTCCGAACAGGACTTCCAGAACGATGGCTCCATCCAGCGCGGGCTGAACTGGCTGGGCAATAATCTTAAATACGCCAACAACCCCGGCGCGAGTAACTCGATAATGAAAGGGTTTGGTCCGGGCGACCTGGTGTGGCATTATTATTTCGTTTACGGCATAGAACGGGTCGGCGCGGTCCTGGGACTGGAGGAAATTAGCGGGCATAACTGGTATAAAGAAGGCGCGGAATACCTGGTCGGCGCACAGAGCGCCAAAGACGGCTCCTGGAACACCACCAACGACGACGCCCACAGCAGTATCATTGCCGATACCTGTTTTGCATTGCTATTCCTGAAGAAGGCCACGCCCAAACTGGAACTCAAGGCCGTCATCACCGGCAAGGAAGAAACACCTCCGTCTGCGCCGGAAGAAAAGAAATAAGCATAAACAGTGTGCGCCCGGCGCACTCAGGCCCGTGATTCACGGACTGGAATACTATGCCCTAAAATTAGCAGCGGCACGGGCTGATTAGAGGAGCCATCCGGCCAAAAATTACCACCTTCGTTTCCCCAAAACCACTACCTGTAGTAGCGTTTTGGCTTAGGACCACTACATATGGTATATTTAGGACATACCGGTATGGGGCCGGAGGGGGGACACTCCGGGGGGTAGCATATACACTACCCTACCGTCTATGGGACATACCCCTACCGTCTATGGGACACTACCATACCCCCAATGGGACACTACCTACCCATCCATAGGACACTACCATACCCCCAATGGGACACTACCTACCCATCCATAGGACACTACCATACCGTCTATGGGGCGCTACCTACCCGTCCATAGGACACTACCATACCATCTATAGGACACTACCGACCTGTCCATAGGACACTACCATACCGTCTATGGGGCGCTACCTACCCGTCCATAGGACACTACCATACCATCTATGGGGCGCTACCCCTTGATTGATGTGTAACAGGTTATTATTAATCATATCCCTGTGCCTGATTCTCTGTTCGTACCTCCATTCTGAAAACAAAGAACCCAAGAAAGCCGACCCGGTCAATGCCGCCATTGATAATGGCGTTGCCTACCTGCTGGGTAAAAACATTAGCGCCAGCAGCCGTGAATTGGAACTGGTGGCCCTGACCTTGCTGCACTGCGATGTCAAGCCAACCGACCCCAAACTGAAAGCACTGCTGGAAAAGGTCGTCGCCAAACCGCTCATCCAGACCTACCATGTCGGGCTCAAGGCGATGGTGCTGGAGTCATGCGACCGCATCAAATACCAACCGGAGATAGCCGATTGCGCCCAGGCGCTGGTTAACTGGCAATCCGTTGACGGCCGGTGGAGTTATGTGGCCCAGTACAGAAAAGACAAGGATGTCAAACCGCTCAAGATTAAAGGCACGCCCCGGATGATAGAAGTGGTCACAGACAAATTCCAGGCCGACGCCAATACCCCGGCGGCTCCGGCCGGCGGCGACCGCCAGATGGAAAACGGCTATGAAGTAAAACGCAATAATCCCAAACGGCCAAGTGGCGGTGATAATTCCAATACCCAGTTTGCCCTGTTGGGACTTCGGGCCGCGGCCCGGGCCGGCGTGACTATCCCCAAGGAAACATGGCAGGATGCACAGCAATGGCTCCTGGACACCCAATCCGACAACGGCGGCTGGTCATATCAGGGCGGCAGTGCCTCTTACGGCTCTATGACCTGTGCCGGCGTTTGCGGACTGGCTATTACCAAATGTTATCTGGGTGAGGATTTTCAGAACGACCCGGATATCATCAAAGGGCTGGACTGGCTGGCCAACAACCTGGAATTCTCGTTTAATCCGTCCTACGGAGCAACTTGGCATTACTATTGGATTTATGGCGTAGAACGAGTCGGGGCAGTCTTGGGGCTGGACAATATCGGCGGCATTGACTGGTATAAAGGAGGGGCGGATTATCTTCTGACCGCCCAGAATCCCAAAGACGGCCAGCCCGCAGGCAGTCCCGTTTATCCCGTAGGGGCACTTATGCGGAGCAGTTGGAATGACCCGCTTGATACGGCCGGCGGCGGGGTGGTGGTGAATACCTGCTTTGCTTTATTGTTCCTCAAGAAAGCCACCCCTAAAATCGTAATTACCAACCCACAAGCGCCCGCCGCACCGGCAAAGAATAACAAATAACTGAACTCTTGCGAAACGCATCCATCCTGTCATTGCGAGGAGCGAAGCGACGAAGCAATCTCATCGCCGTCCCACTGGGACGGCGAGATTACCACGCCCCCCCTGTAACATCGTGGGGCTCGCAATGACACCTTTGCCCGGGAAATCACAAAATAGTTCTAAATTATGGACCCCATTAGAAAACCCTGGCTCGCCATAACTCAAGTGTTTCAGGTTGATTATGACGCATTTGACGCCCGAGGCAGTAGTATTAAAATATTTTTCTAACGGGATGAACCTTTTGGCCGCATTTACGCTTAATATATTAGAGCCAGTTAGTCCCGATGTCTATCGGGATTACTGGCTCTTGTCCTGATGAGTTCCATTGGGACGATATCGGAGTTAGCGGAAAAATATTCATAAATATTTTATTTTATCTAACAAATTGGAGCGTCTTAAGTATCTAATATATAGGAGGATTAATAACAGGCTGTCTAACAAGCCCCATTTGTCATTCTGAGCCCTTCGCCGTTGTCATTCTGAGCGGAGCGAAGAATCTCGGCGAAGGCTCAGGATAAACTCCGCGAAGAATCTCGGTTTTGTGCATATTCCACGGTAGAGATTCTTCGGCTCACGCCTCAGAATGACACTTTTTGGACAGCCTGATAACTATCTTTGTGTTTGACACTGTTAGAAATAGTTGATATTATGGTTATTATGAAACACGCGCTCGTCATCGGTTTGTGTGCTGTTATCTGGTGTTGTGTTGCATCCCGGCCATCTCTCTCTGCCCAGGAAAACCTTGTTATCTCAGAGGCCAATTACGATGTCCAGATTAAGGATAACCAAGCCACTGCGACCTTGAACTTTACGGCCACAGTCATTGACGGCCGCTGGGCTGAGGTAGCGCTTAGTCCGCTCTCGGCCGAGACTTCCTTGCAGTCGGCACCGGCCGAGGTCACCCTTCTCAAAGATGCGCGGAACAATAAACTCATCTTCAAGCAGAAGGGGACATATTCGGTCAGGTGCCGTATCATCCTGCCGGTGTCCGCCAGCGGGCAGTTGAAAAAGATTACGCTCCAGCTCGTCCCGGCCACCTTTGGCGGCATCACCGTCACGATTCCGGTCGGTGGAGATCCCGCTACTTATAGCGGGGAAGGCGGGATTGATGCCGTCGTCTCGCCGCCCGTCACCTGCGAGAAGAAAGTGCATAAATCCTATACTACGTTAAATATTAATTCGCCGCTTGCGGATGAACTGACCGTCACCTGGGGTCCCGAGGCAGTGATGAAACAACCTTATGATGCCACGGTCAATAGCGCCTCGTATGTTTGGATTGAGAAAGGATTGATGACATACAACCACTCATTTACCATCGCGGTCGGCCAGCAGCCGCTTAAATCATTCCGTATCGCGTTGCCGCCGAATGTCCGGCTGACCAAATTCACCGGCAGCACACAGACTGCGGTCGGCATAGAAAAATGGACAACGCTCACCGCGAACGCCAAAGATTATGTTGAGGTCACTCTGGACAGTCCGATTTATGCCGCGGTCTTCCAGGGCACTTTGTCCTGCGAGCAAACCGTTCCCGCTATAAGTAGCGGGATCTCCACCGACCCGGATTCGGCAAACCTGACAATACTGCCTCTGGAAATATCCGGCCTGCCTACCGCCACGACTGTGTCGGGGCAGGCAGGCCCGGGCAAGCAGGGCGGCAAACTCACCCTGGTGGCGGCTGATAATTATCTGATAGACGAGGAGTCGGTAGAAAACCTGGTCCGACAGAATGTCTATGAAGCAACAATGACCAAGATCGGTAAACGGCTATTTTATCCTTACATCTATACAGGTCTGCCGGCGCGGTTGGTGCTGCGTGCCAGGCCGAAAGAACCGCTGGTTTCGGCCACGCTGGAAACACTCTATCATCTGCGTCCAAACTCCCTCCAGGCCGTCAGCCGGCTGGTGCTGGATGTCAGGAATACGCCCATAGACACAGTTACGCTTAAATACCGTCCGGATTCGCTCAGCAACAACTTCTTTATCAAGGGCGACCGGGTTAAGAACTATCGTGTCATCAAAGATAGAATAGAAGTTATATTTACCGAGAAATTCACCGGCACAACCACGCTCCAGATTGAAGCCGCGCAGGACACTCCGGCTGATGCTAAACTGGTATTTACGCCGGTGGAAGTGGTCGGCGCACAGGAAAACCAGAGTTATACGGCCGTAAAGTTGGACGAGGTGGAATGCACTGTCGCGGAAATCCTCAAGGCAACGCAGATAGACCCGGCCCAGTTACCGGACTGGCTGGCCGGCCAGAAGCCGTCGTTGGCCTTTGTCTCCAGCGCGCCGGCCTGGGAACTGGCGGCCAGGGTTGCGCCGCTGGCGCCGGCCGTGACCGCCGTAGCGATTGATAATGTTCAGATTATCGAAGACGTCATCCAGCGCGTGGTTGCGCTGGCACTGTCCATCAAGAAATCATCTCTCTTTTCTATGACGCTCAAACTGCCCCAGGGCGTCAGGCCGGTAGAGGTCACCTCGCCGCTGCTCAAAGAATGGACCTATAATCAGCAAACCGGGATGCTCCAGATAACCTTTAATACCGGCCTGAAGGTCGATTACCCTGTCGGCCTGAAACTGGAAGGCGATATTTCTGCAACGGACTCACTCATACTACTGCCGCTGGAGATTACAGCGCCGGCGCCCAGACAGTTGGAATATTATCTGGCCATCTCAGCGCCCAGGGATATTATCCTCGTCCCGACGCTAATGGTCGGGATACAGGAAATCAGCATCAACAAACTGCCCCGGACGCCGTCGGACACCCGGCTGGGTTTCCACAGTGTCCAGCCGCAGTGGACGCTGGAGGTCAGGAAGACCGTAGAGCCGACGCACCTGCTGGCGAATATCAGCGCCGGCCTCATCGCACGCGAAGGACAGGTCCGGGTAATCAACGCCATAAACTACCGGGTCAAATCCGGCAGCGTCCGGCGGTTGCGGCTGAAACTCCCGCCCCATGCGCTCAATACCGAGATTACCGGCGAGAATATCAAGAACCGTTCCAATTCGGATAACCTCTGGGAGATAGACCTGGCTTCCCGGGTCACGCGTGGATATACACTCTATGTCCAGTATGAGCAGACCGAGCCGGTATTTACGCCGATTGAGACGCTGGATGCCGAGTTAGAGTCCGGTCTGGTGGTTGTTTCAGCCGGCAGTGAACGCACCGAGGTCGGTTACGGCGCTGATTCCCGCAATGCCCAGCCGGTGCCGGTGTCTGAGGCCGAGCCGAAGATAGCTCAGTCAATCCTGGGCCAGATGCCGTCCGCGCCGTCGCTGGCCGTGAGTTTCACTAAACCAGACGCCCGTGCCAACTTTATTATCAAGACCCACGAACTCGGCGCCATCCTGCCGGCCAAGGTCGTCTCCTGCGACTTGTTCTCGCTCCAGCAGACCAACGGCAAACTACTGACCTATTTCAATACGATGATAGAAAACACGGCCAAGCAGTATCTGGAGGTAAAACTGCCGACCGGCGCAACGCTCTGGGGCGCCTATGTGGACGATAAACCGGTCAAGGCCGTTACCCGCGAGGCCGGCCAGATGATGATTCCGATTGCGTCCGCCGTCACCACGACCCAGACCGCCAAGACAGATAAGAGGCAACTCTCGGTGGTGGTCGCTTATGTCCAGGAGGCGGGCGCGTTGGGCCACGCTTCTAATATCAACCTGGTGATGCCGCAATCCGATATCAATATCCAGGGCGCCACCTGGCACCTCTTCCTGCCCGAGGGCTATTATGTCACCTCGCCGGCTGGCAATATGGAACTGGTCTATTCCGACCCGCAAATCTCATACCCGTCCCTGCCGGCGTTGGCCTATGACGGGTTGTCGTCCTATCTCAGCAAACTCTATTGGGCTATACCGGCGTGGGTAAAGACACTTTTTTGGTATTTGATGCTGTTGGTCGTGATAAGTGTCTCTATTATATTTCTAATTTGGATTCTTACGATTGTTTTCTCCTATTTAAGATTAGACATGATTCCTCTGAGACGAGTTGCTTTTACATTTGGCGCCGGTTTAATAATAACACTGGCTCTTTT
>JACQXL010000026.1 GCA_016208805.1 Planctomycetota bacterium
ACCGTGAATGTCTCGCTGATGCCGCCGTGTTTACGGGCAATCACCACGCCGCTGAATACCTGGATACGTTCTTTGTCGCCCTCGGTAATCTTGACGTGCACATCCACCGTGTCGCCGATGCGGAAGGCCGGCACCTTCTTCTTGGGGGCCAGGTCTTTTTCAATGTCCTTCATCTGAATCGTTGCCATAATAGTACTCCTTTACTCCTGTTTTGTCATTGCGAGGAGCGGAGCGACGAAGCAATCTCATGTTTCAGGGATTGCCACGCTCCCCCGCCATGGCGGGGTCGCTCGCAATGACAGACGACAATGAAACTACGATTTTATCTTAGTGCGTTCTTTGCGCCACTTAGAGATTTCTTTATGGTTACCGCCCAACAATACGGCGGGAACTTTCCGGCCCTGGTATTCCGGCGGGCGGGTGTATTGGGGATATTCTATTTCATTCCCGCCGATAAGGGCGTCCGTACGGGGTTGCGACTCCGCCGTCGGTCCGGAAAACGATTCCTCTTTGAGCGAGTCCGGGTTGCCCAGCACGCCCGGCACCAGCCGGGTAACGGCATCCAGAATAATCATTGCCGGCGCCTCGCCGCCGCTCAGGACGTAATCGCCCACCGAAATCTCATCCAATTTATACAATTCTTTTATCCGTTCGTCAAATCCTTCGTAATGCCCGCAAAGAAGTATCAACCCGTCCTGGCCGGCCAGTTCTTGTGCGACCGGCTGGGATAAGCGCCGGCCGCCCGGGGTCAGGAGCACCTTGCGCGACGCCTTCCGGCCGTGCTTTTCCAGGAACTCTATGGCCCGGTGGAGCGGTTCCACCATCAGGACCATCCCGGCACCGCCCCCGTAGGGCTTGTCATCCACCTTTTTATGCTTGTCCGTGCTGAAATCGCGCAGGTTATGCAGGTGGACCTTAACCAGCGCCTTTTCCTGCGCAATCCGGATGATGCTGTGCCGGATAAACGGCTCAAACACCTCAGGGAACAAGGTAATTATGTTAATAACCATAAGCCAATGACTATATGAAATATAAGAGGTTTGTCAATAAATAAATCCGGTTATCGGGTATGTATCCCGACACCTCGTGTCGGGATAAGAGCCAGTAACGGTCTTTGGCTACTTCGTATCCAAAGTCCTAACTGGCTCTAATAAAAAAAACCGCCCCCCGACCTGCCCGTCCGGTCAGGCGGGTGTCCATCGGGGGACGGGGTTGGGTGTCCGGAATTATTGGCTCACTACGGTTTCAGTGGTTGGGTCAATTACAAAGGTAGTTTTTCCGGTTACATCAGGCAACAGAGTTAAGAGAATGGCTAACTTGATATTGGCATTATCCTTGTTTCTCAGGGTGTAAAATCCCTTGCCCAAATTTGATGCCCAGTCTACAAACTTTGTCGGGTCAGCATAGGCCGGATTGTCTTTCACCTTTGGAATAATATGATTGGCGATTGCTACAGCAGTTCTTATTACATCGCCGGCCGTTACCGCTGGTAGAGTATAAGGTGATGCCGCCATATATGTGTTTAGCGTGTCTAATGCTTCTGGGGAGAGCGCAGTTCTAATTTGTGTAACCATATTGGTGAGCGCCGGCATCGCGGTGGCGGTATTTGAGACAAATGTCTCGTAGTTTATATCATATCCATTAGTAATCAAAGCATCCATTATGGCCATAAACGAATAGACGGCCAACGATGCTTGTATCTTGGTCAGGTGGGTATAGGTCAGCGCCGAGGAATCAAGCAGTTCAATACCTGCCATCGGGTCTGTCTTCAGGTCGGCTTCAGTCAGGTCGGTAAGACCGGCATTAGATAAGACGGTAATGATTTGTGCGGCGGTCCAGCCGTTGGCCAGCAGTGTGGTCAAGGGCGTGGCGGCTAAGTTGCCGTCCCCATCCACTTTCCGCTTAATCTTGCCGGTATAAGGAACTCCGTTATGGGTGCCTTTATCCTTGAGTATCAGGTTTGTTCCGTTCAGGACAAAGTGGTCAAAATGGGTATTGCCGTTGCTATCAGACGGGGTTGATATTTCCTCGCCGGCATCCCATACTCCGTTGCCGTTGAGGTCTTCAAAGAATGTCGCGCCGGAGATATACGGGTCTGATACGATAACGACCGTGCCGACCGCTTCACTGCTTCCGGTCGTGGCTTCTTCCTTTTTACTGCATAGCCCGCCGTAGCCGATAACCATAATACCTAATACCAGGATAGCCAATCCCATCTTTACCGTTCTTGTCATACGCACCTCCATTAGAACGAGTTAATCATAGACCCGCTAGGGGATATGATGTTACTCGTTCTTATGTCCCGATGGATATCGGGACGATTTTCTTTCTTTTCATATTAATATAGCACCTGCCGTGTTTTTGTCAAGGGAAATCTGATAAAATAAATAATGGTTAGGGATTAGGGGCAAGGTGTCAGGGACGGCGTTAGGGTGCCACTATTATCTATTCACTATTACCTGGTCACTCAGGAAATTGTACCCCGAATGGGATTCGAACCCATGTTGCAGGCTTGAAAAGCCTGTGTCCTAGACCGGACTAGACGATCGGGGCAGTTCCAATGCGGAATGCAGAATGTTGAATGCGGAATTACTCATTCCGCAATCCGAATTCCACATTCCGAAATTGGCAGATGAGGGCGGACCGGCTCGAACGGTCGACCTACGGATTAAAAACCCGTTGCTCTACCAGCTGAGCTACGCCCCCGTTAGAACCTGTTAGTCCCGTCCCGATGGATATCGGGGCGGGGCGTTACAAGTTCTTACGCTCCGATGACCATCGGAGCAGATACTCAATATACTCCTTGCTTTTCTTCTTCTTTATTTCTCTTTCCCTATTCTGGGCTAATTCTTTTGTAGAATATTCTTCAGTATATGCTATTGCCCAGGGTTTCTTATTAGCGGTAAAACGGCTTCTACCGCTATTGTGAACTCTTGCGAAATGGGAAATAAACCACCCAAAAAGTGTCACGCCACGACGCCATGCGGCATCGCGTGGTGCGGCATGGCATGGTCATTCTGAGCCCCGACACGGAGTGTCGGGGCG
>JACQXL010000027.1 GCA_016208805.1 Planctomycetota bacterium
ATATAGGTCAGTGATATATTCTGTTATAGTTTGATACATTTTGCTACATTTCTTGTCAGGTTTTGTCATATTTGGTATTAGTAAGCGGATTTAGCGGATAGAGCAGAATATCCCTAATGGGAGGATTCTCTTTCAGTTTAATCCGCTTAATCTGTGTACATAAAATTTATGTTCACCGTAAAAGACGTCTGTAAACATTTAGCCGTTTCTGTTCGCACGGTTTACCGCCTAATCAAAACCGGGCGGTTACCGGCCAAGCGGTTTGCGGGCGAGTGGCGTTTTGAACTGCAGGACGTTGATAAATTGCTCGCCTACTCTACGAACCCTGACGGGTTCTCAGAGCGAGAACCCGGAACGGGCAAATCACCGGCCAAATATGTTATCAAACCTGACCTGATGTCCCTGAATGAGGTCTGCGTATATCTGGGCTTAAGCCGGTTCACGATTTACCGCCTGCTCCGTAATGAGAAACTGGTTGGAGTCAAATCCGGCGGGCGGTGGCGCTTTGCCAGAGACGATGTCCGGCGTTTCCTGACCCGCGGCCGGGATGTTCCCTCGTATGTTTCGGGAATGAATTTTGTCGGTGGAGACCCCGCCACTTATGGCGGGGCGGCCGGGGTGATGGGTTTGGGCGACGCCTGCAAGTTATTGGGCGTAAACCGGCTGAGCATCTACCGTTTGATAAAGGAAGGCAAACTGCCGGCCACGAAAGTCGGCGGCGCCTGGCGGCTGATTAAGACCGAGGTGGCCCGTTATCTCCTTAACAAGAAATACCGATACGGTATGACCGGCATCAGGGGCGTCTTTTTCTATGCGCAGGCGCTGGATAAATACCGCAATGATAAAACGGTTTACTACGTTGACGAGAGCGCCTATGACGGATTCGTCGGCAACCGCCAGAATTGGCACGATTATAAGACTTTAAGGAGTTTAAGATACATCCCGAAAATGGACCTGTTCTTTGCCGGAGGCGGATTTGTGCTGGCGTTGACTTATGAGCAATATGAAAACCTGCCGCCGGCCGAGCATGACCATTGGTCCGGTTATCGCGTCCCGGATAAAGAAATCAGGAATTTAGAATTTTAATTATGGGATGTTTGGTAAGCAGACAGCCGTCGGCCATAGCCTATGGCGCCCTACTTCGCCCTCCGAAGTAGCCGGAGGGCTACGAAGGACGGGTCGGACGATTGAGCAGATATAGCGGATAAGGTTACGGGCTACTTATTGGGGTCGGGTTCGTCCTCCACGGCCACGCCCAGTTCCTTCAGGGCCGCCCGGGCGCGGGTAACTACTATTCTTTCTTATTCCTATTAAAGAAATCAAACAACTTGATTGGTTTATATAGAAAAGCGTTCGCTTGGCGTTTAGACCTAAATCCTTCGGTTTCTTCAATAAAGATACCTGGCAACCGGTTGCGTATAAAGGTCGTAATTCTTTCAGCCGACTTAAATGAATCACAAAACCATTTATGATTACGATTATTTTTTGTCTGGAACGTGATATAAATATTTATTCCTTTTTCTGCTGAGGCGTGAAGCGTAATTGCGGCGATGTCATCCATCGGGATAATTTCGTGTGAGAAAATCCGAGAAATTGTAACATTTTCTTTATCCAACTTAATGGACTCTATGCATAGTTTAATGCATCTAAAAAGTAAATACTGAACTCTTACGAAATGGGAAATAAACCACCCAAAAAGTGCCACGCCACGACGCCATGCGGCATCGCGTGGTGCGGCATGGCATGGTCATTCTGAGCCCCGACACGGAGTGTCGGGGCGAACGCTCCGTTCAGAATGACAGAGGGAGCGTTTCGCAAGAGTGCAGTAAATAGATACCGATGCACGGGAATAACATGAATATAGTTGGACCGTTGTGAAAGACAACGGCTCCGCCCGCATATAGAAATCCTGCTCCAACTAATCCGTGGATAACGATAGAGGGTAATCCATAACGGATTTTTATTGATTGCTCGTAATTTTCCTGTGGCGGCACGACCGCCGTGCCTAATGTATCTGTGAATATCCTCTTGACAATAAAATAAACAAGTGTCCCACCAATAATAAATATGGCCAGTGCTATAAAAATTGTGGGAATATCTTCGTCTTTTATCATAGTGCCACCATTTAGGAGCGCAATAACAATCAGTGCCAATATGGTGAAAAGCCTGTTTTTCATTATCTTTCAGTCATTTGTACCTTATAGGTATCCCAGCGAGACTCCTCGCCAGCCGTAAGTTCATAGGTTTCTGGTCAGCGATAGTCATTTTCTATATACATTTTTATCCACGTCTGTCAATAGGTATTAAGCGGATTATTAGTGTGATTAGTCCCATTCGTGATATTCGTGTTAATGGTGGCTTTTTATCAAAATCTCCCACTAAATTCTTGACACGGACTTTTTATTTGCTATGTTACAAGTCTTTGTTATTGGCGCTTGAGTAAACTGATTAAGCGGATTAATCCGATGTATCCGCTAAATCTGCTTACCTGACGAAAGGTTATCTGAATGAAACCGGTTAAGAAAACGGGGAAAACAACCGAAGTTACACAATCCGCACTGCACGGCGTGGTAATCAGCGATAAGATGGCCAAGACCATTACCGTCAAGGTCGTCCGGATGGTTCAGCACCCGACCTTCAGCAAGATAATGCACAAGGTCACCATCATCAAGGCGCACGACGAGAAGGACGAGGCCAAGGTGGGCGACCAGGTAGAAATCGTCCCGACCCGGCCGCTCAGCAAGACCAAGACCTGGCGGATGGTCCGGATTACCAAAAAGGCAGTTAAGAAAGACGAAGTCCAGGAAGTAACCATTTAAGTAAGCGGATTTAACGGATTGAACAGATTAAATTAGGTTAATCTGCTTAATCAGTTTACATAAAACGATGATAATGATGCGGACCAAGTTGGACGTGGCTGATAACACCGGTGCCAAGATTGTCAGTTGCATCCAGGTGCTGGGCGGCAGTCATCACCGCTACGGGCATGTCGGCGACATTATCATCGGCAACGTCAAGAAGATATCCGCCAGCGGCGGCGATGTCAAGGCCGGCGACGTGGTCCGCGGCGTGATTGTCCGCACCGTTCACCCGGTCCGGCGTGATGACGGCTCGTATGTCCGCTTTGACCGCAACGCACTGGTGCTGCTGGACCCCGAAAACAACCCGCGCGGGACGCGTATCTTCGGGGCCGTGCCGCGGGAATTGAGAAGCAGGTTCCTGAAGATTATATCATTGGCGACCGAGGTGGTCTGAAGCCATAGATTGCACAGATTGGCGTATGAAATTATTGAAGAACGATTTGGTCAAGGTGATTGCCGGCGATGACAAAGGCCACGAGGGCAAGGTCATCAAAGTGGTCGCCGGCGATAATAAGGTCGTCATTCAGGGCGTCAACCTGCACTGGAAGCACCTGAAGCGCAGCAAGGAATACCCGCACGGCGCGCGCATCCAGAAGGAACTGCCCATCGCGGCGGCCAATGTGATGCTCGTCTGCGGCAGTTGCAGTAAACCGGCCCGGGTCGCCTACCAGATTG
>JACQXL010000043.1 GCA_016208805.1 Planctomycetota bacterium
AATCTCCACATCAGCCGGAACAGAACCCCGCAGTGCGGCTAATTTCTGCCCCGCATCATCGCCGGACCAGTCCTTCAGTTGGGCGTCGGGGATATATTGCTTGAACGACTCCAAATCCGCATCAATTATCGCATGGTGATATTCCCGGTATGCCTGCTGGGCGTCATCCGAACTGCCGGCTAAGTGCCAAGCACCAACTATCACCGCCACCATCAACAAATATCTCAACTTCATATCTTTAACCTCCTGTGATTGTATTGAGGAAACCATATTTGGAGACTAAAGTCAATAGAATCTTTTCCTTTCAAAGTTTAGTGTCTTCGTGTCTTCACGGTGGAATTTCTCTTGACCCCGTTAGAGGTATTTGGCCTAATGGTGGTAGAAACTCTGGTATGTGATTTGGACTACAGGAGAGTTATTTAATTTGGATAACACGGTCATCCCACAGGGACAACCTGCCTCTAACGAGGTTCTGAACTCTTGCGAAATGGGAAAAAGCCACCCAAAAGGTGTCATTGCGAGGGAGTGAAACGACCGAAGCAATCTCAAATTTATGAGATTGCTTCGCTCCCTACGGTCGCTCGCAATGACAGAGGGGGCATTTCGCAAGAGGTCCTGATTATCGGCTTGGGGTTGCTGGTTGATAAAGATGAAACCAACCCGGGCATTCCGGATGCGGCAAACCAGTTGGCCGGGGTAGAGGTCTCACGGACACTGGATTACGAATCCGCGGCCTTCACGGGCAATCCGGACAGCTATATAAAGATCACCAATAACTCCGGCCAGGACATTACCGATTGCGTGTTTTGGCTGGATGGTAATTTTAAGGCGGCGCTGGCGGACGTGGAGTGCTACGACCGCGCGGCCAAAGTCCACCGCAAATACGACAAGAACTCTATCGCCAAGGGAGAGACCGTTGAATTCTGTATCACGTCCCCCGATAATAATAAAAATGTTATGATTTTTGATAATGGGTCGAGACCCCTTGTTGCGTTTGGACCTTTCATCCCGTCCACCTTCGCGATTTGGTCAGCCGGAGGAAAAGGCGAGTGGCGGTTTTCTTCGGACTGAGCGACAGGCAAGGAAAGTATCTGCCGCAAACACGAATCCCCGAATACCTGTTGTTAATATTCGTGCGATTGGTTAATTCGTGCCATTCGTGTTCCCGGCTCACTTCTGCCTGTCCCGTACATACGGGGTTATGTACGGGAGATGACTTTAATCCCCGATGTGGCCAGCAATCCATCTTGCCCCGCCAGCCGACAATCACCGCCAGCACCGCCGCATACGCAACAATCCATATCAACTGCTTGCGGGTTGGTTTGAGATGAAATTTGCTTAACCACATGATTTACTTCCCTATTTCTATTTGCTCCGGACGTTCTATTATAATTTGCGGCCTGCTGTAATTCTCATACTCATTAGATACTATCTTACCTTTCAGCCTGACTGACTCATCACGATATTTATCAATACCGTTGGGGAAGTTAGAGAAATACTTAGAGAATATTACTACTGTCAACGTCTTTTTATAGTTCCCATCAAAATTCATTTCCCATGCTTTATCACCCGAATAAGTTCTAATAATCTTGCCCTGCACTGTTTTAATCTGGCCTACATATTTAGATGCATCCTGCCAGGAGATAACAATCTCTTTCGGTGCTTCAGTTTTGGGTGCATCCTGCTGGGAGGTAACAGACTCTTTTGGAGCTTCAGTAGTAACGGGACGTTCGCTAATCACCCACCATACGCCGACGAAAATCGCTATGATAAACACTGAAATCGGTAGCCAGCGGGTGAGTAGACGACTTTTCTTGGTGTCCCACACGATGTAGGTATTTAGGTTAGCGGATATATCCGCGCATTCCTGCGGGCTCATATCCTGCTTGCGGCTGTCTAAAAGTTTCTTTAATTGGGATAGATAAATTACCGACGCTTCTGGCGAGGTTACATCCAATTTAACCTCCGGATGACTGAAAACAACAACCGGTTCAACCCAAATCTCATTGTAGCCCACCCCTTGGAGGTACTTACCCAACGCTCTGGCGTGGTGGAATGCTTGACGAATTGGATTATACATTTTGGTCTGCCGGGACTGAATGAATTGCCACCAATCCGGTGCATCGGCCTTGCCGCTAATCGTGCCGCGGTAATGTTTGGTCTCTATCGCATACACCCCTTTCGGACAAATCAGGATATGGTCAATCTGTGTGTCGCCGACAATGACATCGTTAAACACATACCAATCTTCCGGGAAACCGGCCAACGCATTGCTTACCATCTTTTCACCTTTCGCACCTATTAGAAATGATTTATTCCTGAAGACCAGACTTACACCCACGCCAATAATAACTAGCCCAATGACTGCTACCTTAATATCTGTAGGATGTTGACTTGTAGAAATTAATATTAGGCCTAATCCAGCAATCGTTAATACCAATCCGGGTATAGATTTAGTCCAAAAAACGGCCGTCAGACGTGTTTGGCGCGACATTATTCTTGCCATAATACGGATATAATAGTCTTTTAGCAGGCGATGTCAAGTCTAATGAGGCAATAATCAGGGTTAATTATCTGTTAATCTGCTTGCACTGACCCCGCCCAAGCGAAGGAATGTGTGGTTCCAACAATCCGTGCCCGCCAGAGGCGGGTCTCCCGAATGCTTTCGGGATGATAATCCGTGGCTGAAGTGTAATGATTACTCGCCCAGCGCTTCCAAATCGGCGATATCCCTCTTCCGTCCGAGGGCGCGCTTGTTCGCCAATAACTCTTTCTTTCCAATATAGTGAACCGGAACATCGCCGTAGAAGCCGTCTGCCCGGCCGGCGACCGCTTGCACCCAGGAAATGCCGGTAAGCGATGTCAGAATATCAACCCGAACCGGAGCCACGCCGAGTTGAACGACCTTGTCCGGGACAGTGAAATCCTGCGCGGTCAGGCCCAGTGAGCCAAAACCAAATTCCTTGAGCACGTTGAGAATAGATTGAGCGTTCCGTGAATCAGGCCGGACAAAAAGGTCAATATCGCCGGTGGCGCGGGGCGCGCCGTAATAGGACAATGCGTATGCACCAACTATCAGATAGTCAACCTTGTGCTCGTTGAATAACGCGAGCAAGTCTCTGAAGTCTGGCTGAACTTCCATAAAACTGTCTCCTCAAGAATTCCACCGCGGCCACCCGCTCGGCCGGTGATTTCGTCAACCAGTATGCCAGGTTGTCCTTTACTTCCGAATGATTTGTTAAGTTGTTCTTTTTTACTATCTTCTTAATCATATTCTATATATCCTATCACACCTGTCTGAAAAGTCAACGAAATTACTGTGCTAATCCGCCTTGCCCTCCGGAGCCCTGCGGGCGAAGGAGGGTGGCTCACTTCTGGCTGACCTTGACGTGGACGTATAATATGCCGGCCTCGTCCTGGATGTAGTCCACGCGCGAGTCGCCGCCCGTGGCAAACGGCACCAGGTTTAAGCCAGGGTTGGACATCGCATTCATCAGGTCGTTGGTGATGTCGTTCTGACGCTTCATCTCGCCGGCCGTGAAGTCGGCCCGCATAACGGCCGCGCCGGCCTGGTTCAGCCGCTGTTCCAGGACCGAACGGAATGACGAGCGCAACGACATCTGGGCGATAATCATCGGCCCGCCCTGCTCTATCTGCACGGTCGTGCCTTTGGCAATCGTGCTTTCGCCGTCCAGCCAGCGAATCACCTGGACCGAGCAACCCAAGCCGGTGGACCGCATCCCGCTGAACCCCAGCACCTTGCGGGCGACGTTCTTGTTGCCGTAGTGCGCGGCGGTCCGCTCAATCTTTTCCTTATACCGCTTGGCCGGGACGCCGTCCACGGTCTCATACATATAGTCCAGGTTATTGGTGTACTTGGTGTAGCCGTTGGCGTTATTCTTGTAGTGCTTGGCCATAATCTCGTCCTTATTGAACCCCTTCTTGCTGACGAAATCCGGGTTGATATAGGGCTCGTATTTACGGCTGGAAATCTCGGTGATGATGGCCTCGTAATCGCCGCGGTTCTTTATCTTGGCCTTACGGCGGTTATTGGCAATCTCGGCGTTGCGGCTGGCGCCGTCCGTCCAGCGCTGGGTCACTTCCGCCGGCATACTCTGTTCAATCGTAGCAATAAACCTCACCTCGGTCAATACCTTCATAAAACACCTCCTTTATTCCCCACAAAGACACAAAGAGCACAAAGCCAAATCTGTGTAATCTGTGGCTCGCAATCACTTTTGCTCCTCTTCGATCTCCACGCCGAGGTATTTGAGGGCATTTCGTGCACTGGTCAAAAAGAATGTCCTATCGTAAACGATAGGGTTGGTTTTACTTTATCATTTTCTAGTACATCATTACCTTCAGCCGATATCCATCCTATCTTCTTATTAGAACCTAACATACCAAACGAGATATCAATTACAGCATTTTGAGATTCCCATCCATAACCTATACCAAACCCATAGATGAATTGGGTAAATCTATCCGTGGTGTTTAGATGTTTGATTAATACGCTGCCACCCGTGTACCCTGCTTCGCCATACACGTATCCACCTCCCGGCGCATTTTGTCCCCAGTACCACTTTGCGCCAGGTAAAATCTGCCAGAAATTACCGTGGACATCATCGGCAGCGGATTGGTATTCAGCAACTCCAATTTTTGCCTCGTAGGAGGCAGAATAAATATATTGGTAAATTAACTCTGTGAACTTGCCATCGCTCATCATAAAACCAAAAATGTCTAAAGACATTATGTGTTTATTATCATGCAATTGGGGTATAGATGTTGATTTAAGGTCTTTTTCGGCTACACCTAATGATGCGAGAGTAGATGCGGCCGCATCACGCACAATTTTATATCTGTCATTTAAAAATGGCATTATTTCAGGCACAGCATCCCGGGCATTAAGTGCTAAGAGCTAAAATGGCACGTTCACGAACGTATTTATTATTATCTTTAAGACACTTTATTATTGCAAGAACAGATTCTTCAGTGCCAAGTCTGGCTAAAGACTGAATAACAGACAGGCGTACATCTATAGATTCATCATTTAACATTTTTGCCAGATTTGGTATTGCTTCTTTCACACCAAGACGACCTAATGCCCAAGCGGCGTAATCACGAGTTCTCGCGCATTTATCCTGCAATAACTCAATTAATTGCGGCGTTGCTTTTAGTTTAACAAGTGCGTTTATGCCTTCTATTTGTCTGTCAGACCGCTTTAATTGGGCAAGCGCCAGATTAATCTGTTCGTCACGTGACAAATTTTCTGTATTTAATTGTGCGCAACCTGAGGCGACCGTAATTAGACCTGCCAATATTAAAAGTATTGTGGTTTTCATTAACCCCTCTTGGACCAATAGATTATAGATTGAAGCCGTGCGATTAATATAGCGTATACCCCCGTCCTGCCACCAGGTACTCTCTGCTCCTGCCGGAGGGGTAGTCTATATCGCACTGTGCCTATCCGGCACGCTACGGCCCGGCCTAGATATATCTACCTCTCCCCTTACCACTATTGCCCGCGCCCTGCCCCGATGATTGTCCTACCGCCGGTAAGGAACACATCCAGTCATGGTCAGGAAAGAATGGCTCACAGGGCTAAAATATCAGAAGTATAGAGGATAATCAATTACCTGTCAAGCATTTTCTTAATAATTACTCTATCTTATACAGACACATAGCCGGAATTAGGTCAGGAGAGGGGCTTGGTTGGGGTGTATCGGGAGTTGCTATACTCCTGTAGCCGACCCATATATGACCTACCATATATCACTATAAGTCCATCCGATAACCATTATATGTCATACAGGTAAGGTATGATGGACTACCCAAAAACGCCTGTAGATCCTGTTATGGTCAGGGTGATGACATACAACCGGTTGTGGTATGACACCCCCCTACCCACTATATGTGGTATAGAGGGGGGAGGTGGGTCCCCCCCCTCCCCCCTAGGGGTCATATACCGGTTATTGGTGGGTTATACAGGGCTATGGTATAGGTCATATAGTGGTAGTATTTATGACCTATCGTCCACCCCTACAGGAGTATATCAGGGTGGGGATGACCCCTACTGAATGGCATACTTATGGGCGTGAGGGGCTGAGGCCGGATATAATCATATTACCACAAAGGCACGAAGACACCAAACGCCCGTGATTCCCTCCATGCCTTCGTGTCTTCGTGGTAAGGGTCTATCTTAGCAGAGATAATACTCATTAATCCGGCTCCCGGCCCGCCCGCTCAGGCCGGACTGCCCTACCTATGGTCAGGGTATGCAGGAATCAAATACGTCAGATATCCCCTTGATGCTACCGGATACGGTCGGTGGACACACCGGATACTATCCGGTATGGTAAGGAGTATGGGATAGACAGAACAATCTGCCCTACTTACCACCGTATTCCCATGTATCGTTCAGAAGACGTGGCGATACATCGCGGTTGTAACCGCCAAATAAAATAGTTTTATACCTGACAGAATCATAGGCCACTGCGAGAGCCTCCCGGACTGGTGGCATCAAACCGCTTGATTGCACCCAGTTTGTACCATCATACTCCCAAGTATCGTTAAGAGCCCCACTGGCCGGGTTCAGGCCGCCAAAAAGCAGACACTTATTACGAGCCATGTCATAAACCAACCCGTGACATGCTCGTGCCGGTGGTTGCGTGTCCGATATTTTATCCTTCCAGTCCTTGCCGTCCCACTCCCAGGTATCCTGCAACCAGAGTTGACCTTTATCCTTATACCCGCTCACAAGTACTGTGCACGCACGGGAGACATCATAAGCCATTGCATGTTGCCGCCGGGTGGTCGGTTTCGTCGCGGGTAAAACTTCTTTCCAATCTTTGTCGTCATATTCCCATGTATCGTCAAATGAATCTTCGTCTCCGCCGCCGAAAAGGACAATTCTATCACGCGCTGAATCATATACCATCGCATGCCCATACCGCGGTTTTGGTTTAGTAGCCGTCGGTTTACGCTTCCAGTTTGCGCCATCATATTCCCAAGTATCATTAAGCCAGCCCAACACCTTGTCATAGCCGCCAAACAGTATTATTTTCTTCCGGGTTGGAACATAAACCATCGCGTGTCCCTGGCGGGCTGTCGGGTTAGTTTGCAGTTTCTTGAGAACCCACACTTTACCGTTCCATTCCCATGTATCCTGCACTAATTGAAGAGGTTTTTCAGTATTTGGTCCGCCACCAGCGCTACCTCCGAAAAGAACCGTGACTTTGCGGCCGGCATCATAGGCCATCGCGTGAATATAGCGTGCGGCGGGGACGGTCTTGGACAAACATTGATGCCATTCAGGCATAACATCGTCACTTGATTTATTATCCTTGCCGATACTCTCAAGAGCGCCATAAATGCATACCACAGCGACCATCGTATATAAGACATACTGATTAGTAAATTTCATATTACCTCCTTTATCGCAACACTACCACTTCCGCCTATCCCGGTCAAGTCCCTTGTTGACAACACTACCCGAATTTCTTCAGGTGCGTCAGCCAGAGGGTATAGCCGTCAAACGCGGGCTTGCTCTGAAAGGTGAGTTCCCGCCAGGCATCCGGGCCGAAATTCCCTTGCGCCAGTAGTTGCAGTCCGGCCCGGCAGTAAGAACAGTTGAGTTGCGCGAGCAGGCGCTCGGCCAATAAACTGATGCCTTTTCTCTTGGTGATGTATTCTTCGCCCTCTTTGAATCCCTTAACGGTTGAGTGCTTGGTATTTAGTAGGAAGTGCAACTTAAAATCCTTATCTACAAGATTGATAAAGAATACATCTTCATCCTTGGTCTTATGTGCATAAGAGTATCCTTCATCAAGAACCGGTAACGGTATTGCCCCGAACGGACTATATCCTATTTTTCGGATGAGAATATTCTTCTTAACTGGTTCTTTTCCCAAGACGGTTTCACTCATCGGCACTTTCCCGGCCGGCGCTATGTAAATATCTGTCCACTTCAATATCGTTGCCCCCTGATGGGTCTCCAGCCGGATGCCATCATCCTGAACCTTTCCTTGTAACGCCACTTCTGCCGGCGGCAGGTCTATGGTCTGCGATTCATCAAGGACCAGCGCCGGTATATTAAACGTGCGCAGATAATCAGCCACGGCCAGCGCCTGGTCAACCGTAATCCCTTGCGCAACGATTCCGCGCGTAGCGTTAATCCGGTGCATAATGTCGTAGGCCGGCTGTCCGGTAATCCGGGCCAGCGCGCCGGCCACCACCTGGATATTAATCGGCTCGTCGGTCCGGCGGAGCACCATGCATTTGCCCTTGAGTTCGGACGGCGCCTTGTTGGCGGTTATCTGGGCCAGTTTCGTTTCGGCCTGGCTTACGGCCTGTTTTGTCTGGTCCGCCACATCCGCAGGTAACCCGGACGCGATGGCCTGTCTGAGGAAACTCGCGCCCTTTTTGGGCTGGTTGAGTTTCTGGCTGTAGAGCGTGCCGACCAGATACTTCACATCTGCAACCCGCGGATGGTTCGGGAAAGTCAATAAGAATATAGAGTAGATTTTGACTGCCTCCTGATATGCATCCTTCTGAAGGAGCATATCGGCGGCATCCAGATGGTATTGCGGGTCAATCCGGGCGCCGCCGTATAACTGGTTGTATCGCCTGAATGCGACGAGGAATCTATTTTCGTCACCGGCGTTGTCAAGCGCAGCCAATTCGGCATTAGGGTCTTGCACCCGCCGGATGGCGGATGGCGCGGCTGATTCCAACTTAGCGCCGATGATACCGCGGAATAAACGGCTGTCCTTGAGACGCCAGGCGATTCCGGCGGCAAAGCCGAACAGGAACCCGCCGATATGCGCCCAGTAGGCCACGCCGCCCATCCCGGAATTTCCAGCGGTCAACCAGCCGAAGAACAACTGCATCAGGAACCAGAATCCGATAGCCCAGACGGCTTCCAGATAGAGAGTGCCGGCCCGGTACCACCACCAGTAAAAGAACTTAACCCTGTGCCAGGGGAAAAGGACGAGATAGAAGCCGAGGGCGCCGGCGATGGCACCGGAAGCACCGATGGCCGGGACACCTGACTCCGACGCCATTGCGTAACACAAGCCGGATGCCGCCAGCCCGGCCAGCAGGTAAAACGGGATATACAATTGCACGCCCAGCGTGTCTTCAACATTATCGCCGAAAATCCACAGATAAAGCATATTGCCGGCGATGTGGAAGATATCGCCGTGCATAAACATAGAAGTGAACAAGGTGATGAACTCGTGGTTTCGGGCGGTGAAGCCGTATTGCCTGACAATCTCCCCGAAATCAGAGCGGAAATTAATCAGGAGAAACACGAGTCCGTTGAGGGCAATGATAAGATAATTGGTGAGCGGGATACGCTGGGCCGGGTTTTCATCGCCGATAGGGATAAACATATTGGATTGTAGTTTATACTAATCCGGGCAAATGTCAAGCGGAATCACAATAGGAAAAATACTTTTACTATAATTTCTTGACCCCGTTAGAGCGGGCGAGCAGTAATACACACGTTCCAAATAAAATCCGCTAAATGATTGACTGGCAAGATGAGTTTTTATAAAATGATATGATAAATTGCTTGACATCTTTAGAACCATACGTAAATTAATAATACTAAATGCCGACAGTGCTTAGAATTAGAGGTTACCGTTTCTTTTTCTTCAGCAATGAAGGGAACGAACCCCCGCATATTCATGTAGAATCAGGCGAGAATTATGCCAAGTTCTGGCTGGAACCGGTTACGCTTTCCCGGGTAATCGGTTTTAGCGGCCCAGAATTGACCAAAATCCATAAGATGGTTGCAGGGCATATTAAACTGTTTACTGAACTCTTGCGAAATGGGAAATAAACCACCCAAAAAGTGTCATTCTGAGCCCGTAGGGCGAAGAATCTCGTCCCAAACCCTCATAAAATGCAGATTCTTCACTCCGCTTCGCTCC
>JACQXL010000044.1 GCA_016208805.1 Planctomycetota bacterium
GATGAACGGCTCGGCCACCGCTTCCATCGGAATGGCAGTCATCAGCCGGGTATGCGCGCCGTTCTTTTCCAGTATGTCCTGCAGGGCCAGGGCATTGACGACCGTGGCGACCATTCCCATATAGTCGGCCGTGGCGATATTCAGCCCGAGTTTCTCAAACTGCGAGCCGCGGACGATATTGCCGCCGCCCACCACGACCGATAACTGGATGCCCAGTTTGGATGCCGAAATGATTTCACGGGCCAGGAACTGCACCTCGGGTATGTCTATGCCGCGCCCTTTTTCCCGGCAGAAACTTTCGCCGCTTATCTTTAAGACTACCTTCTGATATTTTGGTTTATGTTCAGGCGTCACGATAATTTAGTAAACAGATTTAATAGTGTGGCAGTTTGAGTCCCGATGGTCATCGGGACGAATTACTGCCAACTATACTGGGCTGTAACTCGCTCTGCTCTAACAGCCCAAGTACGGATTTAGCCGATAATTATCAGATCAATCCGCTTAATCCGTTTACTTATTATTCTTTCCCTAATTCAAAGCGGGCGAATCGTTTTACGGTAATATTTTCGCCGAACTTGGCGACATAACTCTTGACCAGGTCGCCGATTTTCTGGGAGTCGTCCTTGATAAAGGGCTGGTCCATGAGGCATTTCTGGGTGAAGAAGAACTTTTCCAGTTTGCCTTCCACGATTTTATCCACTACCTGCTGGGGTTTGCCTTTTACCTCCTGGGCATAGAATTCCTTTTCCTTTTCTATCATTTCCTTGGGCAGGTCGGCGCGGGAAACGACCACCGGCGCCATCGCGGCAACCTGCAAACACAGGTGTTTATGCAGTTCGCAGAATGTCTCGTTCTTGGCCACAAAATCCGTTTCACAGCCGAGTTCCAACAGCACCCCGATTTTACCGTTGCCGTGGATATACGAGCCGACCAAGCCGGCCTTGGTGGCATTATCTTTCTTCTTTTCGGCAATGGCCAATCCCCGGCGTTTAAGGTTCTGGATGGCCTGGGCGATATCGCCTTTGGTTTCTTCCAGCACGGTCTTGCATTCCATCATCCCCGCGCCGGTCTTCTCGCGCACTTCCTTTATCTCCTTGGCGGTAATGGGCATAATTAATACCCAACCACGAAAGTACGAAAACACAGAATTATCTTCCGGATTTCGTGTCTTGGTTCTTTCGCGTCTTCGTGGTTCGGGCCTCCTCAGGTCTTGACTTTTGTGTTTGTCGGCTTTTCGCTCTTATCTTTAGAAATCGTATGTTTGATTACCTTTACCGGTTTAGTCGCTTGCCTAGTTTCAAGCGGTTTGACTTCCAGTTTACCCCGGCCCTCTATCACCGCATCGGCTAACTTGGCCAGGATGATCTGGATAACCTTGCTGGCATCGTCGTTGACCGGGATGGGCACAGTGACATTCAACGGGTTGTCGTCCGTATCAATCAGGCAGATGGTCGGTATCCGCATTATCCGGGCCTCGTCTATGGCAGTCTTGCTCTTTTTATAATCAACCGCGGTTAGTAATTGGGGCAGCCGTTTCATATCGCGGATACCGCCCAGGTTCTTACGGAGCCGCTTTAATTCACGCTGGAATGAGGATTGTTCTTTCTTATTATAGCGCTGTAAGGTTCCGTCCGTTTCCTTCTTTTCCAGGTCAAGGAGTTTATTGAGTTGTTTGCGGATGGTGTTAAAGTTGGTGAGGGTGCCGCCCAGCCAACGTTCGGAGACATAATGCATCCCGCAGCGTTTGGCTTCTGAGGCGATGCTGGGCTGGGCCTGGCGCTTAGTGCCGACAAAAAGCACCTCGCCGCCGCTTTTGGCAACCGCTTTAAGAAGGTGTATCGCGGTGACCAACCCTTTCAATGTTTCTTTCAGGTTAATGATATGCACCCCTTTATGCTTACCGAAGATATAAGGTTTCATCCTGGGATTCCACTTGCTGGCTTTGTGCCCGAAATGAGCGCCCTGTTCTATCAATTCCTTGAGTGAAACTAACGCCATAGTGTCTTTCTCCTTATATTAACTTTTATACTCCGGCTGTTTGACCCCGCTCTTTGGGACTCAAAGAGCGGGGGAATTACAGCCGCACTATAGTTCTATCCATAAACCGTTATTAGTTACTAAAATATTGTATTAGTGTCAATAAATAATTGACCTTGTTGGAAATATTTGATATTAATTTTAGTAAACGGACAGCCGTCGGCCATAGCCTATGGCGTCGGACGATTGAACTGATTTAACGGATGAAAGCGGATGTAATTCAGCGGTAGAATGCAAGCTTCCCAAGCTTGACGTCGCCGGTTCGAATCCGGTCATCCGCTCTTACGGTCCGAAACAACAGGATTAAACGGATTTAGCAGATGACTGCCGTAGCAGTCCCCCTGAGCAAAGAGAAGGGTCTACTATTGAGGAGATTCTTCGCTTGCGCTCAGAATGACACTCCGTGTCAGTTAAATCCTGTTGTTATTATGAGAAAGATAGTTGCTTCTTGTTTTGTTCTTCTGCTCGTTGGCTGCGGTTCCACATTAAGACTGCCCTCGGACGAGGAACGTCGGTTGAATGATGAAATCAGTCTGATTCTCAAGAACAACGCCGGCGCTTATTACACCGTCCAGAGCGGTGATACGCTCTGGGCCATCGCCAAAAAACATAATACCGACGTTGATACCATCGTCCGGTTGAACCCGGAGACGCTCAAGGGCTCAACACATACCCCGCTGGTTACAGGCCAGACGTTGGTTGTGCCGGCGGCGCAGGTAAATAACGGTTCGCCTGAAGACCTCATCCCTTCGGACAGCGGTTTTATCTGGCCGGTGCGCGGACAGGTTCTTAATAACCTGGGCAAGAGCGGCATTAATATCAAATCACAGCAGGGCGTTGATGTCCGGGCCGTTAAAAGCGGACGGGTGATTCAGACCCTTGAGAAAATGGAGGGTTACGGCAAGGTTATTATTATCAAACACGCTGATGGTTTTTCATCCTTATACGGCTATAATTCCGAGATACTGGTCAAGGATGGGCAAACCGTAAAACAGGGCGATGTGGTCGCCAAGGTCGGCCAGACCGGCCGGGCCGGCCAGCCCCAACTGCATTTCCGGCTGTTTAAGGATAACGAACCGGTTAATCCGCTGAACTATCTGCCCTAACTGCACCGCAGAGACGCAGAGAGCGCAGAGAAGATATTATGCCTTTATACGAGTTTTGGTGCAGTAAATGCGAGAAGGTATTTGAGTTGCTCATCCGTTCCGCCGCGGATGAGAAAGACATATTCTGTCCGCATTGCGATAATAATAAGGTGGCCAAAAAGTTTTCCACGTTTAGAAGTATGGGAAAAGGTAATGGGAACCTTGCCCTCCATAGTCCCGCAGGGAACGGAGGGGGGTGCCATTCCTGCGGCGGGGGGGCCTGCTCTACTTGTGGTTAATTTCTTTGTGCCTTTGTGGTAAGCGTTATGAAGCAGTTATGGGCGCCGTGGCGCAGTGAATACATCAATGTTAAGCCGTCCCACCGTAAGCGCTGTTTTCTGTGTGACGCACTTAAATCAGCCGACAAGAAAAACCTGATAATCAAGCGCGGCCGGAAATGTTTCGTGATAATGAATAAGTTTCCCTATAACGCCGGGCATCTGTTGATTTCCCCTAACGCACATAAGCCATCTCTGGAAGACCTGACCCCTAATGAGACCCAGGAACTATTCAGTTTGCTGGTAGAGATGAAGAAACGGCTGGTAAAAGCCCTGAAACCGGAAGGGTTCAATATCGGCATCAATCTCGGCTCGGTGGCCGGGGCCGGGCTGTTATCGCATATCCATATCCATCTCGTCCCGCGCTGGGGCGGTGACACCAATTTTATGCCAGTTTTGAGCGGGACCAAGGTCATTTCGCAGTCACTGCAAAAACTCTGGAAAGAATTGTCCTGACCTGGGATAGAAGCGGCGAGTTGACCGAAAGGACGGGAATATTTTTGCCGTCCGATTCCAAGCGGCATATCTCATCGGATAACGGCAGGACGCCGGCCAGCGGCAGGTTAATCCGACTCGTGTCCGGCTTGACATCATCCGACACCTTATTTATCAACAGATATTTCTTCTTGATATTCAGGAATGTCAGTTTATCAATGAGCGCCTTAATCCGGCCGGCGGTCTGCAGGCCGATTCTGGTTGCATCGCTGACCAGCAACAACACATCTATGTTCTGGGTCGTCTTGCGGTTGAGGTGTTCCATTCCGGCCTCGTTGTCTATGACGACGTATTTATAGTTCTTGACAATCTGGGCGACATAGCCGCGCAGGATATTATTGGCCATGCAATAGCAATCCGGCCCTTCCGGATGGCCCATCACCAGTAAATCCACGCCTTTTGATTCGGTGATGACCTGTTGGAGTTGGTATTCCAGATGCTGTGGTTTGGAAACGCCGTCCGGCAGGTTGCGCAGGCCTTTAGTTTCTTCAATAATATCGGAAACCGTTTTCTGGTATTTGATACCAAGCCAGTCGCCCAGGGTGGCGTTAGGGTCGGCATCCACGGCTAAAATGGGCGCTTTATTATCCCGCTTCAGTGTTTCTATAATCAGCGCGGCAACGGTGGTCTTGCCCACGCCGCCTTTGCCGGCAACGGCGATAGTAAACATCTAATTACCTTCCAGCAACTTTTTCCAGCGTTCAATATCGCGCCGGACGCCATCGGCGCCGGTGTTATTCGGGTCTATCTTAATGAGCATCTCGGCATCGGCTACGGCTGATTTATAATCTCTTAGCCAGGCATAAATATGGCAACGGTCAATATAGGCATCCTTATATTGGGGATAAAGTTCAATGGCTTTAGTGTAATCGGCGATGGCATTCTTATAGTTGCCTTTTTTATAATAAATCAGCCCGCGGCGGTAATAATAGTGTGCCGAGGCGGGGTTCAGTTCCAATGCCTTGTTTATATCGTCCAGCGCCGGTTCGTAATTGCCTTGCTCTTAATGAGACTGGGCACGGCCGAGGTAGGCCTTATCAGATTTCGGACGAATCATAGTCTAATTCCACGGCTTTATTATAATCCGTGATGGCCCGGTCATAATCGGCCTTAAAATAATAAGCCAACCCGCGCTTATAGTATATTACTGGTTTAGCATTCAGTTCAATGGCTTTATTATAGTCCGTAATGGCCTTGTCCAGCAGTAAGCCCCAGTCAGGCGGTGATTTCTCGGTCACCTTCTTATAATATGCCCAGCCGCGGTTATGATATGCTTCAGCCGTAAGCGAATCAAGACTTATCGCCCTGGTCTGGTCGGTAATTGCTTCATCATACATCTGTTTTTCCAGATAGGCCAGTCCGCGGTTATAGTAGGTCTCGCCCAGTTCGGGTTTTAATTCCAGGGCGTTATTGTAATCGGCGATGGCGCGGTCATAATCACGCTTTTCCGCATAGCATGCGCCGCGGTCGTTATATACCCCGCCCACATCCGGCGATAATTCTATCGCCCGGTTAAATTCTACGATGGCTTTGTCGTAATCGCCTTTGTTTTTATAGCACACGCCCCGGCCGGAATAGGCAACAGCCATATTAGGGTCAAGTTCTATGACCTTGGTATAATCCGCAATGGCGCGTTCGGTGTCGCCGGCATTCGCATAAGCAAACCCACGATTGTAATAAGCATTCAGGGGATTCGGTTGTAATGCTATCGTTTTGCTGAAATCTTTGATTGCCCGCGCATATTCTTTTTTCTGGACGTAGGTAAGAGCGCGATGGAAATAACCATCCACATCGGCAGGGTCTAACTCTACCTTTTTGGTGTAATCGGCAATGGCCTTGTCAAATTCTTCCTTTAATTCGTAAAGTATGGCGCGGGTGTAATAGGCGTTTCCCAGCGCCGGGTCTATTGCGATTATGGATGTATAATCCTCAATCGCGCGGTCGTATTCGCCGAGTACCCTGTAAACCAATGCGCGGTTATAGTAACTTTGCTGAACATTATATTTCAACTTGATGGACTGGCTGAAATCGGCCAGCGCTTTATCATACTCTTTAATATTGCCATAGACCTCGCCGCGCCTGAAATAAACCTCTGCGAAATCCGGCGCTAAATCTATCACCTTGTTAAAATCAGCAATGGCTTTATCATATTCCCGCCTGGCCGCATAAACATCGCCCCGGTTATAATAGGTCAGGATATGGTTCGGGTTGTGTTCTATTGCCTTGGTAAAATAGAGGATGGCGGGGTCATAGTCTTTTGACTGCGAATGTATCAGGGCGCCGGTGAAATATTCCTGGCTCAGTTCCGGATTTATCGCTATGGCTTTCTCATAATCGGATATGGTGCGTTCATAATCATTCATGCCGTCATAAAGACCGCCCCGTGCGATATAGGCCTCGGCAAAAGAAGGATTCAGTTCTATCGCCTTATTGAAATCGGCCAGGGCGAGTTCATAATTCCCTTTGGTCAAAATATACGAATACCCGCGGTTATAATAGGCCAGGGCATAATCCGGATTTAGTTTTATCGCTTCACTGAAACTCTGAATGGCTTCATTTTCCTGGTCAAGCCGCCGCTGGAGCATTCCCTTTGCAAAATATCCAATATAACTTTGCGGGTCGTATTTGAGGACGTTTTCCAGGTCGGTTATCGCTTCTTCGGACTTGTTTCGGGAATAGGCGGGAATCATTGCCCGTTCGTAATATGAATAGGCCAAACTTGGCGTGGCCTCAATGGCTTTGCTGAAATAGTCAAGAGCGTGGTTATAGTCTTTTTTATCCCTATAGACGTAACCGATGACCTGATAGGCCTCGCCGAAAGTCGGGTCAATCCGGAGCGATTCCTCGGCAATCCGGATTATCTCATCCTGCCCGGACGCGGTGACCTTCCGATCCAGCACGGCCTTGGCCTGCGCCCTGATTTCGGCCAGATGTTTTGCCGCGGCTGATTCGTCTTCAGCCCGCTTCTTTTCTTCGGCAATTCTGCGCTCCTGCTCTTTAATGGCATCCTCGCATTTTTCCTTCAGGGATTCTATCTCTGCATCTGTTGGCGCCAGGGCCAAGGCCTTGTTGCACCACTCCAGCGCATCTTTATAATGCTTTTGGGCTATCGCGCTCTGCGCTTCGCGTCGGTATAATTCCACCTCCTGTTTGGTCTGAACGGATGAAATTATCAGCCCGGCTGCCACCGCTATCAAGACGACGACCGCCGCTATGATTGAAATGCTGGCGATTCTATTCTTTCTGGCCCGGCGCCATATCTTGGTGGCTAACCCGAGCGGCGTGGCCGAGATTTCTTCGCCATCCAGATAATGCTTCAGGTCACCGGCTAATTCATTCGCCGTTTGATACCGGTTGGCCGCTTCTTTCTCCATACATTTCAGGCAAATGGTCTCCAGGTCGGAATGGATATTCGGCGCTATTTTGCGTGGCGGGACGGGGTCCTTATTGACCACGCTGTCCAGAATCTCATAGATTTCGCCGCTCTTGAAAGGCATATGGCCGGTCAGGGTATGATAAAATGTCGCGCCGAACGAAAAGATATCGCTGCGCGGGCCGATTCTGGTCTTGTCACCTTTGGTCTGCTCGGGTGACATATATGACGGCGTGCCCAATATCGTCCCGCTCAAGGTCAGCGATTTGCCTAATTTGCTGTTGCTTAATTCCTTGGCCAGCCCGAAGTCGGTCAGGTACGCCCGGCCGTTCTGGTCTATGAGAATATTGGACGGCTTGATATCGCGGTGGATAATTTCCTGGGTATGGGCGTAATCAAGGGCACAGGCGATATCGTAAAATATCTCAGCCACCCGGCGCGGGGTAAGATTGGTATCCTTATCTTTTATCATCGTATCAAGCGATGGGCCGTCAATATAATCCATTGTCAAATAATAAAACTTGTCCAGCGCGCCGAAGTCATAAACCATAATGATGTTGGCGTGCTTGAGTTTGGCCGTGGCCCGGGCCTCGCGCATAAACCGTTCTACTGATTCGGCTTCCTCCAACAGCAAAATCTTGATGGCCACCTGGCGGTTGAGGGTGGTGTCGTAGGCCAGATAGACCGCGCCCATACCGCCCTGGCCGAGTTTCTTTTCCAGATGATACTTGCCGAAGGTCTTGTCCACTATCGGGTCATTGACTTTATCCAGCCAGATTTTGACGGACGGATGGTCATCAAGTTGGTTATTCTGGCGGAGTTGGACGACCTCCGGACTGTTCCACCATGCCCGGAAGTGCTCCACGGATTTGAATGCCGGTAGTTTTATGGTTCGGTCTTGCATAAAGGATATTAATTTTTAGCAACTGCCACGAAAATGTCAAGGGAAATTAGCCAATATCCTGAACTCTTGCGAAATGCCCCCTTTGTCATTCTGAACGGAGCGAAGCCCTTCGCTTACTGTCATTCTGAGCGAAGCGAAGAATCTACTTACGCTCAGGGTAAACTCCGTGAAGAATCTGC